>NZ_VOAR01000024.1:0-56542 GCF_008000495.1 Campylobacter sp. 2014D-0258 | reverse complement strand
AGTTGTCCGTGATTATACAGATGTGGAAACGCCTTGCTCCATCCCGAACCAAGAAGCTAAGCACATCGTGGGTGATGATACTACGCCTTACTGGCAGGGGGAAAGTAGCTCATTGCGGACTTGTTAAATGTCTTCATTACTTACTTTATATATAAATCCTATGTTTATTTTTATTGTTGTTTTAGATGATACTTAGAATCGTGTTTAAAAAAGAGTTTGCTGCTGGTTAGGGTTTTTAGAGAGAATAGGGTGTTTTTAGGGGTTTGAAAATACTAGAAGGATAAAATTTAAAATTTTCTATGAAAAGTAAAATAAATTAAATTTTATTCACACATTCTTTAAAGACTTTTCCACGCTCTGCGTAAGAGTTGAACTGATCTAAACTTGCACAAGCGGGACTTAAAAGAGCTACTTCATTGACTCTTAAGTGATTTGAAATTTCATTTACAGCTTTAGATAAAACTTCACATTTATAGGCTTTCAAATTCGCTTTTTTTGCATAATCAAGCATTTTTTCGGTACTAATGCCTATAGCATAGAGTTCTATATCAAATCCTTTCATAAAATCAAATAAATTGCTAAGATCTACACCCTTATCATCTCCCCCTATGATAAGATGGATTTTTTTATCTTTATAGCGACTAAGCGCAGCCATTACTGCACTTTCATTTGTGGCTTTAGTGTCATTTACCCAAAGCCTATTTTGACTGTCTTTAATCTCTTCGAGTTTATTTTTTTCCATTACAAAGCTATTTAAAAGCTCATAGCTTAAAGTATCAAGTAGAATTTTTTCTATAGCTAAAGCCATGATAGCATCGAGTAAAAAAGGACTTTTAAAGGAAATTTTTTCCGTATCAATGCCAAATTTAACAGCTAGATCTTTTTCATCTTCATAGCTTATCTTATGAGCTTTTGTTGGAGTATTTGCATAAATTTTAGGCAGTATTGTTACATCACATTCATTCATTCTTTTTAAAACGCTTAGCTTATCTTGAACATAATTATCAAAACTTCCATGCCAAGAAAGATGATCAGGACTGATGGGTAAAAGTGCATAAATTTCAGGTTTAGCTTTATGAGTGTAGTGTAGGGTAAAAGATGAAGTTTCAAGTATCCAAAGTTTTTCATAAGGATTAAGCTCTGCTAAAGGAGTTCCAACATTTCCACCCATAACAGCACCAATATGTGATAATAAATGTGTAGCCATTTGAGTAGTGGTTGTTTTTCCATTAGTTCCACTTATCCAAACAGATTTTGGCATGACATCGTAAAAAAAGTCATATTCACTTTGTAAATTTTTTGCTTCTTGAATGAGTTTGTGCTTTGGTGGAAAACCTGGACTAGGAATTTCAATGTCGCTTAAATTATCATCAAAATCATTAGGATTTAAAAGTAAATTTCCTAGTGTATCTTTTTTTGTTTCTGTAAAATGATCATCATAAATATCAAAAGGTCCAAATTTATCTACTAAATTTTCAGCAATAGCACGTGTGGTTTTTCCGTATCCAAAAAGTGAAATTTTCATTATCTTAGCTTTATTGATGCAAGTGCAAGCAAATTTGAAAGTAAGGCTATCATCCAAAAACGCACTATAATTTTATTTTCCACCCAGCCAACTTTTTCAAAATGATGATGAATAGGCGCCATTTTAAATACTCTTTTATTAAAAATTTTAAAACTTCCAACTTGTAAAATTACAGAAACAGTTTCAAGAACAAAAACAAAACCTATGAATAAAAGTAAAATTTCATTTTTGCTAATAACGGCTAAAAATCCTATAAAGCCACCTAAAGCTAAACTTCCACTATCTCCCATAAAAACTTGTGCAGGATAACAGTTGTACCATAAAAATCCCATTAAAGCACCAATTAGCGCCGCACAAATAATCACTACTTCACCAAGTCCTTGAATTTTTGGCAAAAGTAGATATTCACTATAATTTAAATTTCCGCTCAAATATAAGAATATTCCTAAAGTAGATAAAGAAAAAATACTTGGAACTGTAGCTAAGCCATCAAGTCCATCGGTTAAATTTACAGCATTAGAGCTAGAAATTAAAACCAAAATCCAAAAAGCAATGGCAAAAATTTCCATATCAAAAAGAGGATGTTTGTAAAAAGGTATAAAAAGTTCTGTGCTAAGTTCTGAACTAAAATATAAAGGTAAGATACAAATAAGTCCTGCGATGATTTGCGCTAAAAGCTTCATTTTTGGGCTAAGTCCTGAATGATTATCTTTTTTTAGAACTTTGCCTAAATCATCTACGAGTCCTATCAAACAAAAAAGTATCAAACAAAGCAAAGCACTTATAGCAAAAATATTATCAAATTTGATACAAAATAAACTTGCGATTACTGCAGAACTGATGAAAATAAGCCCACCCATGGTTGGAGTATGGCATTTGGTTTTATGAGTTTCTGGGGCATATTCGTAAATAGGTTGACTAGCATTTTTAGCTTTTGCCCAAGTAATAAATTTAGGCATTAAAAATAAAGACAAACATAAAGCGATAAAAAAAGCAAATCCTGCACGCACACTAATATAAGTAAAAAAAGCATAATGACTTAAATCTGAAAGATAATACAAAACCTAGCCTTCTTTTTGGTTTTTAAAAGTTTAATTTTAGTAAAATCTAACCAAAAAAATTCTTATAAAAGAGAGAAAAATGAAGCAAAAATGCGTTTTAATTATCACAGATGGAATAGGGTATAATAAGAATAGTAAGTTTAATGCTTTTGAAGCAGCTAAAAAACCAAGTTATGAAAAGCTTTTTAAGGAAGTCCCAAATTCTTTACTAAAAACGAGTGGTTTAGCTGTAGGTTTGCCAGAAGGGCAGATGGGAAATAGTGAAGTAGGGCATATGTGTATAGGAAGTGGGCGTATTATTTATCAAAATTTAGTGCGTATTAATAAAGCCATTGAAAACAAAGAACTTGAAAAAAATGAGAATTTGCAAAAACTTTTAGCAAAATGTAAAAGAGTGCATATTATAGGGCTTTATAGTGATGGCGGGGTGCATTCTATGGATACGCATTTTAAAGCCATGCTTGAAATTTGTGCGAAAAATGGCAATGAAGTTTTTGCTCATGCAATCACTGATGGGCGCGATGTAAGTCCAAAAAGTGGCTTAAATTTCATAAAAGATTTAAAAGAATTTTGTGAAAACTTAGGCGTGCATTTTGCTACGCTTTGTGGGCGTTTTTATGCTATGGATAGAGATAAGCGTTGGGATAGGGTAAAAGAGTATTATGAGTGCTTGTTAGGTAAGGCTTATAAAGTGCCAAATTTATTAGAATACCTACAAAAATCTTACGATGAAAATGTTACTGATGAGTTTATTAAAGCAGCTCAAAATGAGAATTACAAGGGCATGAGAGAAGAAGATGGCATTATCTTTATCAATTTTAGAAATGATAGAATGAAACAACTTATTGAAGTGTTAAATTCTAAGGATTTTAAAGAGTTTGAACGCGAAAAAATCTTTGAAAATTTACTTACTATGAGTGTTTATGATGATAAATTTAAACTCCCTGTGCTTTTTGAAAAAGAAAAAATTGAAAATACTTTAGCGCAAGTGATTTCTAAAGCAGGGCTTAGTCAGCTTCATACCGCAGAAACCGAAAAATACGCCCATGTAACTTTCTTTTTTAATGGCGGAAAAGAAGAGCTTTTAGAAAATGAAACAAGGGTTTTAATCCCAAGCCCCAAGGTAAAAACTTATGATAAAAAACCCCAAATGAGTGCTTTTGAAGTGTGTGATGCAGTGAAAAAAGGCATAGAAAAGGGTGAGGATTTTATAGTGGTAAATTTTGCAAATGGAGATATGGTTGGACATACAGGTGATTTTAATGCTGCTATAAAGGCTGTCGAAGCGGTGGATACTTGTTTGGGCGAGATTATAGAATGTGCAAAAAAGCATGATTATGCTTTTATCATTACAAGTGATCATGGAAATTGCGAGGCTATGCAAGATGAAAAAGGAAATTTGCTTACCAATCACACCACTTTTGATGTTTTTGTTTTTGTGCAAGCAAAGGGAGTTTCAAAGATTAAAGATAATATGGGGCTTAGCAATATCGCTGCAAGCGTGCTTAAAATTTTAGACTTAGAAATTCCAAAAGAAATGAATGAGGCTTTATTTTAGTTTGTTTGCCTTTTTTATAAGAAATTTGTTAAGATTGCAATTTTTAAAATTAAACTTATTAAGGATAGATAATGAAATTTAGTGGAAAAAATGTTTTAATTACTGGAGCAAGTAAGGGAATAGGTGCTTCTATCGCAAAAACTTTGGCGGGTTTTGGACTTAAAGTTTGGATCAATTATCGTTCAAAACCTGAACTTGCAGATGCTTTAAAAGATGAAATTATTGCAAGTGGTGGCGTTGCTGCTGTGATTAAATTTGATGCAAGCAAAGAAGATGAGTTTGAAAACGGTGTAAAAACTATAGTTGAGAGTGATGGAGAATTAAGTTATCTTGTAAATAATGCAGGCGTTACAAATGATAAACTTGCTTTAAGAATGAAATTAGAGGACTTTAGTGGCGTTGTGGATACGAATTTAAGCTCAGCTTTTTTAGGTTGTAGAGAAGCTTTAAAAACCATGAGTAAAAAACGCTTTGGTGCTGTTGTAAATATCGCTTCTATTGTCGGAGAAATGGGTAATGCTGGACAAGTAAATTATTCTGCTAGTAAAGGTGGAATGATAGCTATGACTAAATCTTTTGCTAAAGAAGGAGCAAGTAGAAATTTACGCTTTAACTGTGTGACTCCAGGTTTCATAAAAAGCGATATGACTGAAGTTTTAAGTGATGAAATCAAACAAACCTATCAAGACAATATCCCTTTAAAACGCTTTGCAGAACCTGAAGAAGTGGCTAATTGTGTAGCGTTTTTACTTAGTGATTATGCCTCTTATGTGACAGGCGATGTGCTTAAGATCAATGGTGGTTTATATATGTAAGGAGAAATGATGGATTTAAAAGAAATAGCACAATTTTTAGATGATAATGCACCAGCATTTTTAGCCACTTTAGGAACTTGTGGAAATCCTAGAGTGCGTCCTATACAAAGTCCATTGCTTGTGGGAGATAAAATTTATTTTTTCACAGCAAATACAAAAGCACTTTTTAAGCATATAAAAAATTATAATGGTATTGAATTTTGTTCTTGTGCAAAAGATGGGACTTTTTTAAGACTTAGAGCTAATGCGGTTTTTGAACCAAATTTAGAAGTTAAAAAAATGATGTTTAAAAAATATCCTTATCTTGTAAATCTTTATGAAACTCCGCAAAATCCAAAATTTGAAGTTTTTTATCTTGATCATTTAAGCGCTAGAATGCAATTTATGAATGGAGAATTTAAGCTTTTTAAGGCTTAATGATTTGATAATTTTATTAACTATATATTAATTAAGATAAATATTATCTTAATTAATATTAACTTTTTGTTATTTTTTAAGGTATAATCATTCCGTTTAATTTGCAAGGAATAGATTATGATATATTGCAAACATTTTTTAATATTTATTTTATTATATTCATCTATCTTCTTTGATTATTTATCTTATGCTTTTTTATATTTACTAAATTATAAATTTGTTTTTAATCCATTTTATATTGAAAGGAGAGTTTGTTTTTGGATTTTTGGCATGCGGTTATGTAAGATTGACTTACATTAAAAATTATTATTAATTTTTTTAAATAAGGAGAATGATATGGGTGAATTTTCTAGAAGAGATTTTATAAAAACAGCCTGTATTAGTGTAGGAGCTTTAGTTGCAAGTTCAAGTGGAGTTTATGCTTTAGATGATTCATCTAAGATGGATAAAGATGCAAATTTACCTTCTTGCGATGTTTTGGTAATTGGATCAGGTGGAGCAGGTTTGCGTGCTGCAGCCGCAGTGAGAAAAGAAAATCCAAAATTAAGCGTTGTAGTAGCTACAAAGATGATGCCATCGCGTAACGCAACTTGTATGGCAGAGGGTGGAATTAATGGAGTTACTGATTTTTCTAATGGAGATTCCTATAAATTACATGCTTATGATACTATTAAAGGCGGAGCTTATTTGGTAGATCAAGACGCGGCTTTAAAATTTTGCGAATTAGCTGGAAAGGCTATTTTTAATATGGATTTTATAGGAACCTTGTTTTCAAGAAATGAGCAAGGTGGAGTAGCTCAGCGTTTAATGGGAGGAGCTTCTAAGAAACGCTGTAACTATTCTGCAGATAAAACAGGTCATATTTTAATGCATTCTTGTTTGGATGATGCTATTAGTAGTGGTGTGAAATTTTTAATGGATCATGAACTTTTGGATATAGGTGTTGTGGATGGAAAATGCGAGGGTGTCGTTTTAAGAGATATACAAAGCGGTGGAATTTATCCTGTGTTATGCAAAGCTTTGGTGATTGCTACAGGGGGATACACAAGGATATTTTATAATAGAACTTCAACTCCTTTTATTGCCACAGGAGATGGTGTGGCAGCTGCTCTTAGAGCAGGACTTGGTTTTGAAGATCCTGAGATGATACAATTTCACCCAACAGGAGTTGCAAATGGTGGAACTCTTATTACAGAAGCGGCGCGCGGTGAAGGGGGATATCTTTTAAATAATCGTGGTGAGCGTTTTATGAAAAATTACCATGAAAAAATGGAGCTTGCACCGCGAGATGTGGTTGCGCGTGCTATAGAAACAGAAATTCGTGAAGGTAGAGGTTATGGCGAGGGACTTGGAGCTTATGTTTTGTGCGATGTACGCCACTTAGGAAAAGAAAAAATTTTAAAAGATTTACCAAAAATTCGTCACACTGCAATGCTTTTTGAAAATATTGATTTAGTAGATACTCCTGTACCTATCCGTCCAACGGCGCATTATTCTATGGGTGGAATTGAAGTGGCTAAATTTGAAGATATGAGTACTAAAATTGCTGGAATTTATGTAGGTGGAGAAGCTTCTTGTATTTCTATACATGGAGCTAATAGACTAGGGGGAAATTCTTTAGCCGATGCAGTTGTAACGGGGCATTTAGCAGGCATTGGTGCGACAAATTATGCCAAAGATGCAAGTTTTGAAAAAGGGGCAAAAACTCATGAACTTGCTCAAAAATGGCAGGCTAGATTTAAAGAAATTACAAATAATGGCGGAAATGGTCAAGAAATGTATGAATTGCGAGAAGAGTTGGGAAGTCAAAATTGGGATAATATGGGGATTTTTAGAACTCAAGAAAAACTCGATCTTCTAGCAAAAAATTTAGAAGATATACAAGCAAGATATGAAAAAATTCGTATTCCAAATCCTAATGAAGTGATGAATACTGCTTTTACAGATTATGTAGAGCTTGGTAATTTGATTTTACTTTCTCGCTGTGCTTGTTTAGCAGCTAGAAATAGACTTGAAAGCCGTGGGGCTCATACTAGAGAAGATTATCCAAAGCGAGATGATAAAAATTTCTTAAAACATAGCATTGTAAATTTAGAAAATGATGAATTAAAACTTAGTTATAAAGATATCGTGGTAACTGAGTTTTCACTTGATGGAAGAAGAGTACAATGAAAATTATCATAGATCGTTTTAATGGCAAGGAAAAATATGAACAAAGTTATGATATTGATGATAAGGATATACAAGGAAAAACTCTGCTCTCTCTTTTGCTTTTTATCAAAAAAACAAAAGATATTACTTTAAATTTTACCGCCTCTTGTCAATCTGCAATTTGTGGGGCTTGTGCAGTTCGTGTGAATGGGCATTCTTATCTTGCTTGTGATACTAAAATGCAAGATTTGTTAAAAGAATATGATAATCCTTCAAGTATACGCATTTCTCCGCTTGGAAATTTTAGAGTAATTTCTGATTTAATTGTGGATTGGGAGCCTTCTATAGAAAATTTAAGAAAAATTCGTCCTGCCATGGTGGCAAAAAATGAATTTTCAGCGGAAAAGGACTGTAAACAAAGTCAAGAAGAATTTGATCGTATTAGCAAGCAATGGGATTGTATTTTATGTGGTAGCTGTGCTTCAGAGTGTAATAAATTAGAAGCAGATAGTAGCGATTATATGCAACCTTTTGTTTTTACTCATGCTTGGCGTGCAGCGGCGGACTCTCGAGGTAAGGATCCTATGTTGCATGTAAAACCCAGCGTAATGAATGGACTTTGGCTTTGTGTTCATTGTCAAGAGTGCGCTGATCGTTGTCCAAAGGGTATAAGTTCAGTAAGTGATATAGCAAATTTAAGAGTGATGGCGATTAAAAAAGGTTTAAATGAAGGCTTAGGGTCTGATCATGCTGAAGCTTTTTATAAAGATTTAGTTGAAGGTTCAGGACGCTTGAATGAAATTTATCTTGCTTTGCGTTCTGAGGGTGTTATAGGTTCTATGGGTAAAACAGATATAGCTTTTAAACTTATGCGTGCAGGAAAAATGAATCCTATGCATGTTTTTGGCGAGGATGAAATAGAATGGCATAAAGATTTGGTTAAAATGATAAAGGCGGCACAAGAAGCTGCTGTTAAGGAGTAAAATATGCAAAAAGAATACGCTTTTTTTCCAGGTTGTGTTTTATCTCAAGCTGCAAAAGAATCTAAAATTTCACTTGAAGCTATTGCACCTATTTTGGGTTGGAAGTTGAATGAAATTAAGGGGTGGAGTTGTTGTGGGGCTTCTCAAGCGCAGTGTGTTGATCCTATTGCGACTTTGGTAGCTAATGCAAGAAATATTGCTTTAGCAGAAGAGATGAAAATGCCAATGCTTACAACTTGTAGTACTTGTATGCTAACTTTAGCTAAAGCAAAAAATACTCTTGATAAGGGTGCAAAAGAACGCATCAATACTTTTTTAGCAAAAGGTGGAATGAAATATCAAGGTTCAACGCCTATTACAAGTCTTTTGTGGGAGCTTTATGAGGATTTGGATAATTTAAAAAGCAAGGTGAAAAAGCCGCTTTCAAATTTAAAAGTAGCTTTATTTTATGGTTGCCATAGTTTAAGACCTGAAGATACTTTCGGTAAAAAAGAAAGTTCAACCAATCCAAAAAGTTTTGAAAGTGTAGTAGAAGTTTTAGGGGCTAAAATAGTTCCTTTTGAAAAACGCCTTGATTGTTGTGGTTTTCATGCTTCTTATCCTGCAGAAAAATCTGTGAAAAAAATGTCTAGTCAAATTGTCAATAATGCAAGTGAAAATCAAGCTGATTGTGTTGTAACACCTTGTCCACTTTGTCAAATGCAGCTTGATATCTATCAAGAAAGATTTCAAGATTATACTAATTCTAAAGCAAGATTGCCTATTATTCATTTATCACAATTAGTAGGACTTGCATTAGGACTTTCTAAAGAAACGGTTGGTTTAGATTATAATATTATTGATGCAAGTAAAATTGCATAAAAACATGGGCAAAAAGCCCATGTTTAAAGATTTAATTCCATTCTTAAAGAATGCTCCCAAAAAGCCACTTCCAAGCGTGTTACAGTATGAAAAATTTCGCTGAGTTTTTGGAATTTTTGTGCACTAACACTTGAAGTATAAGAATTAACAAAATCTTCAAATTCTTTAGCTTCATTTTGAAAATTTTCACTTCCATAGGTCAAAATCCATTCCTTGTAAGGATGATCTTTTAAATTTTCATTTTTTAAACGATTTATAATTTCAGCACCTATTTTTGCATAGCCTATAGCGCAAGCACTAAGAGCAACTAACATATCTAAAAAATCTCCATTTTCACCTACGCTTAACATATAACGCGAATAGGCTATATTGACTAAACTTTCATCTTTTATATCGAGTTCATCTGCATTAATGCCAAGAGATAAAATTGCACGATGAAGCTCCATTTCTCCTTCAGCTATATAATTTTGAAATTTCATAGCAAAACGAAGTTCTTTTGCAGTATTTGAGTTAAGTGCTAACCTTGCGTAGCATTTTGCGTAATTAAGCAAATAAATATAATCTTGCTTGAGATAAAAAAGAAAATTTTCTTGCTTTAGGCTTTTATCTTCTAATTTTTTAACAAAATCATGATGTAGATAAGCATCCCAAATTTTTTGATTTTCTTTGATTAAATTAGAGAAAAGCATCATTTTTCCTTTATGTTTTAATATTTTATTTTCAAGTATAATGAAAAACTATAAATATTTTAAGCTTTTTATAGTAAAATACGCTTTATTTTAATTTTTTGAAGGAGAACAAATGGCAACATTTGATGATGTAAAAGCAGTAGTAGTAGAGCAATTAAGTATTGATGCAGATGCAGTTAAAATGGAATCAAAAATTATTGAAGATTTAGGTGCTGATTCTTTAGATGTTGTAGAGCTTATTATGGCTTTAGAAGAAAAATTTGAAGTAGAAATTCCAGATAGTGATGCTGAAAAATTAATTAAAATTGAAGATGTTGTAAATTATATTGACAATCTAAAAAAATAATTTTTTTTCTTGCAAGGAGCTTATTCTTGAAAAGAGTTGTAGTTACAGGTATTGGTATGATCAATGCCCTTGGTTTAGATAAAGAAAGTTCATTTAAAGCAATTTGCAATGGAGAAAGCGGAGTAAATAAAATTACTCTTTTTGATGCTACGGACTTTCCTGTTCAAATTGCAGCTGAAGTTAAAAATTTTGATCCATTAGAGGTTGTTGATGGCAAAGAAGTAAAAAAAATTGACCGTTTCATACAACTTGGAATTAAAGCAGCAAGAGAAGCAATGCAGGATGCTGGATTTAGTGAAGAATTAGATAAAGAAGAATTTGGCATTGTTTCGGCTTCTGGTATTGGAGGTTTGCCTAACATAGAAAAAAATTCCATTATTTGTTCCGAGCGAGGTCCGCGTAAAATTTCCCCTTTTTTCATACCTTCAGCACTTGTAAATATGTTAGGAGGTTTGATTTCTATAGAGCATGGACTTAAAGGGCCAAATATTTCTTGTGTTACAGCTTGTGCAGCAGGAACTCATGCTATAGGAGAAGCTTATAAAAGTATAGCTTTGGGAAATGCTAAAAAGATGTTAGTCATAGGTGCAGAAGCTGCGATTTGTCCTGTAGGTATAGGTGGTTTTGCTTCAATGAAAGCTTTATCAACTAGAAATGAAGATCCACAGCATGCTTCAAGACCATTTGACAAAGAAAGAGATGGTTTTGTCATGGGAGAAGGTGCTGGAGCTTTAGTTTTTGAGGAATATGAAGAGGCTAAAAAACGCGGTGCTACGATTTATGCTGAATTAATTGGATTTGGAGAAAGTGCAGATGCGCATCATATTACTTCACCAACTTTAGATGGGCCTTTAAGAGCTATGAAAAAAGCTTTAAATATGGCAGGGAATCCAAAGGTAGATTATATCAATGCACATGGAACTTCAACCCCTGTAAATGACAAAAATGAAACAGCAGCAATTAAAGAGCTTTTTGGCAATAATATCCCGCTTATAAGTTCCACCAAAGGACAAACAGGTCATTGCTTGGGTGCTGCAGGTGCAATTGAAGCAGTTGTTAGTGTTATGGCTTTAAGAGATGGGGTAGTTCCACCTACAATCAATCAGCTTGTAAAAGATGATGAATGTGATCTTGATTATATTCCAAATATATCAAGAAAAGTAGATTTAAAAGTGGTGATGAGTAATTCTTTTGGTTTTGGTGGCACAAATGGCTGTGTTGTATTTAAAAAAGTAGATTAATATGGCTTCTTATTTAGATTTTGAAAAAAATATTCAGCAAATTGACGAGGACATTATCAATGCTCAGATTAAAGGAGATACTGAAGCTGTATCGATTTTAAAGAAAAATCTTGAAAAAGAAATTTCTAAAACTTATAAGAATTTAAGTGATTTTCAGCGTTTGCAATTAGCGCGTCATCCAGATCGCCCTTATGCTCTTGACTATATTGAACTTATTTTAAATGACGCTCACGAAATACATGGTGATCGTGCCTTTAGAGATGATCCTGCTATTGTTTGTTTTATGGGTTATTTAGGAGAGAAAAAAATAATTGTAATTGGTGAGCAAAAAGGACGTGGAACAAAAGATAAAATCGCTAGAAATTTTGGGATGCCACATCCTGAAGGATATCGCAAAGCCTTAAGAGTAGCAAGACTTGCAGAGAAATTTCAAATTCCTATTTTATTTTTGATAGATACTCCAGGTGCTTATCCTGGAATAGGTGCTGAAGAAAGAGGACAAAGTGAAGCTATCGCTAGAAATTTATATGAATTAAGTGATTTGAAAATACCGACCATTGCTATAGTTATCGGAGAAGGCGGTAGTGGCGGGGCGTTAGCTATAGGGGTTGCAGATAAACTTGCAATGATGAAAAATTCTGTTTTTTCAGTAATTTCTCCTGAAGGTTGTGCTGCAATACTTTGGAATGATCCTGCAAAAAGTGAAGCTGCAACCAAGGCTATGAAGGTAACGGCTGATGATTTAAAATCTCAAGGTTTAATTGATGATGTTATAGATGAGCCTACAAATGGTGCACATCGCAATAAAGAGGCTACAGCAGTAGCTATTGCTGATTATGTAAAAAAATCTCTAAATGAACTTGAAAATATTGATGTACGAGAACTTTCTGCAAATCGTATGCAGAAAATTTTAAAGCTTGGAGCCTATCAAGAGGCTTAGGCTTTTACTTCGCTTTTTTAAATAATTTTATTATTTATAATTGTTATCAAAATTAAGTTAATTAAAAGTATTCTTTTTTTATACTTCAAAAATGATTTTAAATATCAAAATAATTATTTTTAAAGGAATTAATTTGACTCAAATCAAAAATATAAAATTTAAAAAAAGTTTACTGTGTTTTTTAATTTTATCTGGAGCTTTGTTAAAAGCAGAAGAAAAATATCAACTTAATGATGTTGTGGTTAGTGCTAGTGGTTTTGAACAAGATTTGGTTGATGCGCCTGCTAGTATTTCTATCATTACAAAAGAAGAGCTTGAAAAAAAGCCAATTAAGGATATAGGAGAGGCTATAGGAGATATTCCAGGTGTAGATGTGACTATGAATAAAACAGGCACTTATGATTTTAGCATACGAGGTTTTGGTAGTTCTTATACTCTAGTTTTAATTGATGGAAAACGTCAAAGTGTTACAAATGGGTTTTATGATAATGGTTTTAGCGGCAGTGAGTCAGGATATCTGCCACCTTTGTCTATGATAGAGCGTATTGAGGTTATACGTGGTCCAGCTTCTACACTTTATGGCAGTGATGCTGTAGGCGGTGTGGATAAATATTATCACTAAGAAAAATCCTGATAAAATCGAAGCAAATATAGAATTTAACACTCTTTTGCAACAGCACTCTAATCACTATGGCAATGCTGGGGGATTTAACGCTTATGTGGCAACTCCTTTGATTGAAGATACATTATCAATTTCTGCAAGGTTGAAGTATTATGATAAGGCAGCTTCTGATTTAAAATGGCCTACACCGGTTTGGAATAATGGCAACCAAAGACCTGATAATTATCAAATTGCTAGCCATAGTCCAGGTGCTTTTACTAGTTTAGGTTTTGGTTCTAGGCTTAATTGGACAGTAGATGATAAAAATAATATATATTTTGATATAGAACGATATATTAATGAAATTTCAGTGAATTCTACAAGTAGTAGGGCTATTAAAAGTGAAAGACAACTTTTTAAGGATAATATTGTTTTAAATCATGATGGTAACTATGATTTTGGTTCAACTAACTCATATTTACAATATGGTAGCACTAAGGATAAGGAGCTGCATAGCCAAATTTGGGTAGGAGAAGGTAAGGTTGTTTTACCTTGGAATTTAGGTCAATACGGTAATTTAGTAAATACCTTTGGTGCAAGGATTGATTATGAGATGTTAAAAAACGATCAAGCAAGCGCAGGTAGTCAAATAAGAGGTAAAAATCTTGATCAAACCACGGTTGCGCTTTATGGGGAAAATGAGTATTTTATAACAGATGATTTGATTTTTACTACAGGTTTGCGTTATATTTATAGCGATTTGTTTGATTCTGAATTTACTCCTAGGGTTTATTTGGTTTATCACTTAAATGATAATATAGCCTTTAAAGGAGGTGTTTCAAAAGGCTATAAAACTCCTGCTGCTAAGGAGTTGACAAATGGATATTATAATTATGTCAATAATAATGCTTATTTTGGAAACCCTGACTTAAAACCAGAAGAAAGTATAAATTATGAATTGGGTGTTGATTTTATGGTATTTGATTTTGCACATTATTCTATTACAGGATTTATTACTGATTTTACAAATCAAATCAGTAGTGAAGATTTAACAGGTACGCAAAATGGTATTAATTGTAGCAATGGCACTGTTTGTACGCGTCCTATTAATCTTGGAAAAACACAGACTAAAGGTATAGAATTTGCATTTAATACTAAAACTTACAATGGTTTTAGCCTAAATTCAAGTTATACTTTTATGGATAATCGCTACAAAGATGGTCAAAAAAATTGGTTTGGTGGTGATAGAATAGAAAATTTACCAAGGCATATAGCAATGCTAAAATTAAACTATGAGCGAGGTAAATTTAGTTCCTATATAAAAACACGAGCAAGACTCGATACTATAGCTAAAGCAAAAGGTGGCGGTAATGGTAGTTTGCCATGGCAAAAATATAAGCCTTTTTATATAGTAGATTTAGGGATAAATTATAAAATCAATAAGCAATCTAGCTTAAGTTTTGTAGTACAAAATCTTTTTGATAAAAATTTCTTTGATCCGCAAGTTACTAAGTGGAACGGAGCTAATCCTGCTGGATATGCAAATCGTTATCAAGACTATACAGAAGGAAGGAGTTTTTGGTTGAGTTATAAATATGATTTTTAATTTTTTAAGGCTTTAATCACCTTTATATTTTCAAAAAAGCAAAAATAAAGTACAATGTGAAAAATAAATAAAAGGTTTTATTATGGCGTTTAAAAATTTAAAAGAACTTTCTTTTGAAAAATCAAATTATATTAAGCCTAAGAGATTTGCTTATGAAAGTAATGGTAAGTTTTGTACTTGGGATTTTATAGAATCTAAAGATAGCGTTTCAGTGCTTTTGTATCATAAAGAATTAGAAAGTTTTATTTTTGTACGCCAATTTCGTATACCACTTTGGTATCATCAAATGCATGATAAAGATTATGTAAAAGATGATAATATGGGCTATACTATAGAGCTTTGTTCTGGGCTTGTGGATAAAAAATTATCTTTAGAGGAAATAGCAAAAGAAGAATGTATAGAAGAACTAGGATATGCTCCTAAAAATTTAGAAAAAATAGGAGATTTTTATACAGGGTTTGGTTCAGGTGTAAGCAAGCAAAGCTTTTATTTCGCAGAAGTTGATGAAAAAGATAAAATTTCTTCTGGAGGTGGAGTTGATGATGAAGAGATTGAAGCTGTTTATGTTAAGGTGCAGGATTTTGAAAAAAAATGTAAAAATATGGTAAGAACGCCTTTGCTTGATTTTGCTTATATGTGGTTTTTAAAGGAGAAGTGGGGAAAATTAAAGATTATTTAGGTTAAACCTTAAAAAGGTTCAACCTAGGATTTTAATGATCTGACTCATCAAGCATTTCTTTAAATACATTGAAAAGATCAAGCGATGCATTTTCAGCAACTTCGCATTTATTAATTATGCTGTGTTGAGTAATATCTTTGCTAATATCTTCTGTATTTGCTATTGTTATAGCATTATTCATATTTTCATGAACTTTTTCATGTGGCTCGTTAATTTTTAAGAAGCTTTTATTTTGCCCAAATCTTTCTTTTCCTGTGCTAGCAAGCCATTTTCCTAAGCGACAAGATGTATGATCGGCTAATTGCTTTCCTGATTTGGAAAAAATTTCTTTATAACCATTTAATTTAAAAGCTATATGATCTAGTTTTGCTAAAGATACGAAAGCTTCTGAAGCGATACCAACTGCATTTGAATTAGTAGAATGCGCTTCATTTACTAAGTGAGTAAATTTTTCGGAAAAACTCATAATATGAGCATTAGAATCTATAGAAATTTTTTCAACTTGCTCACTTTGAGTATACATTTCATTTGCATTTTGCTTTAGAAGGTTGATATTCATTTCAACTTCTGTGGTTGCTTTTTGTGTTTTTTCAGCTAGTTTTCTTACTTCATCGGCAACAACAGCAAAACCACGCCCATGTTCACCTGCGCGTGCAGCTTCTATAGCAGCGTTAAGGGCTAAAAGATTAGTCTGATCAGAAACATCTTTAATTAGATTAATTACATTAGTAATTTCATCTACACTTCTATGCAATGTTCCTGCAACATCTCTTGTTTTATTGGCTGATTCTGTAATATCCCCTAAGGAAGCATTGATAGAATTAGCAATATGGTTAAGTTCATCCATTTCAGCAAGAGAAGTTTTAGAATAGCTAGAGATAACTTCTGCCTTATTTACATTTTCTAACATATCGCCTTGAACAATAGTAATATTTTTTAAAACCCCAGTTAATAAAACATTTAAAAGATCTGTTTTAAGTTTAGACTCTAAAGCCGCTTGTTCTAATGATGTAATTTTATTTTTTAATTCTAAATTTTCCGATTGAAATTTTTCAATTTTATGTGCAAGATTTTTATTTTCTTCTTCAAGTTTTTGAAGATCAGAATGGTTTATTTTACTTCCAAACATTGTTTTGCCTTATTTTTTATAATTTGCTAGATATTGGCTAAGTTCATCTTTTACATGAAGCTTTTCTTTTTTTAAAGTTGAAATTTCCATGCTGCTAAGAGAAGTTCTACCTTCTTCTGCATCTTTAATCATGTCATCAAGTTCATTATGACGATCAAATAGTTTATCAAAATGAGCATCTTTACCTTTTAGCTCTGACATTAATTCTCTATATTCATGTAGCATAAACTCTCCTTGTATTAGTAAAATTTAAAATTCATTTAACAAGGTATTTTACACTATTAAAAGATATTTTTGGCTTAAAAAATAATAAAATTAATAATAATTTTTAAATGTGTGTTATATAAGTGATTTATTAAAGTTTATTTTTAAATTGGAAATTTTAAAATTGAGGAATAAATCCTCAAAATTATTTAGAATTTTGTTTTTTTAGAGTTCTCAGAGTAGAAGCTGCGATTCTCATTTTTCTCGTGGTGCCATCTTCTAAAGTTACACGAACTGTTCTGAGATTAGGTAAAAAGCGTCTTTTTGTTTTATTGTTAGCATGGCTGACATTATTACCCACCATTGGACCCTTGCCTGTGATTTGACATACTCTTGCCATTTTCTTGTCCTTATGAAAATTTTTAAATGAAGATTCTATCAAAATTAAGCTTAAAATATTCCATAATTTATAGTTTTTTTAATATATAAGTCGATAAAATATTATTTATCACATTTATATATACTTTAAGGTTTTGATCATGTATGTAGCTCCAAGTTTATTGTCTGCAAATTTTTTGAAATTAGAAGAAGAAGTTAAAGCTATTGAAGCTGCAGGTGCAGATCTTTTACATATTGATGTAATGGATGGACACTTTGTTCCAAATTTGACTTTCGGACCTTGCGTGATCGAAAAAATTTCAACTATTAGTAAGTTGCCATTAGATGTGCATTTGATGGTTAAAGATGTAAGTAAATTTATAGATCTTTTTATCCCTTTGAAACCAAAATTCATTTCTTTTCATATGGAAAGCGAAGTTCATCCTATAAGGCTTTGTGAATATATAAGAAGTCAAGGAATCCATCCTGCTATTGTTTTAAATCCACACACTCCTATTGATTCTATTAAACACATGCTAGAATTTGTAGATATGGTGCTTTTAATGAGCGTTAATCCTGGATTTGGTGGACAAAAATTTTTACCTTTGGTACATGAAAAAATCAAAGAATTACGCCAAATGATTGATAAAAAAAATGCTAAAGTTTTTATAGAGGTTGATGGTGGTGTTAATGGTTTAAATGCTAGCGATTTAGAGGAATCCGGAGCTGATATTTTGGTGGCTGGAAGTTATATTTTTTCTTCTAATGATTATAAAACTGCAATTTCATCTTTAAAGCTTGAATTTTGAGTTTACAGCAAATTGATCAGATTATTTCTATATTAAACAAGCAAAGCAAGCCTTATGATTGGGTGATGCAAGAGTTTGCCAAAGTTGAAGAATTAAAAAATTTTGATTTAGATTTGGAAACTTTTGAGCTTTTGGGTTTGGGCTTAACTTTGAATAAAGATAATATTTTTATCCTTAAAACACGCACAACAAAAATTAAAGATGAAATTTTTTGTATAGTAGATATAGAAAGTACTGGCGGTGTAAGTAAGGGGGAAATTTTAGAAATTGGAGCAGTAAAAATTCAAAATTCTAAAGAAATTGGACGCTTTCAAAGTTTTGTTAAAGTAAAAGAAATTCCAGAAAATATAACCGAACTTACGGGTATTACTTATGAGATGGTGGAAAATGCTCCAAGTTTAACAAAGGTTTTAAGTGATTTTAGGCTTTTTTTAAAAGACAGTATTTTTGTAGCACATAATGTGCGTTTTGATTATAGTTTTATTTCTAAGGCTTTAAATGAGTGTGGTTTTGGCATTTTACTTAATCGTCGTATTTGTACTATAGAATTTGCACAATGTTGTATAGAAAGTCCAAAATATAAACTAGAGGTTTTGAAAGAATTTCTGGGCGTGGAAAATACGCATCATAGGGCTTTAGATGATGCTTTGGCAGCTGCTGAAATTTTGAAATATTGCCTTGGAAAACTTCCTTATCATATAAAAACTACAGAAGAACTTATAAATTTTACAAAGACTGCCACGCATAAAGCAAAAATAAATATTTAAAGTGTATAATTAAAACATAAATGACGGGAGCTTGTGTAACAGGCTGAGAGTAAGCTAAAAGCTTAGACCGAACCGGATCTGGATAATGCCAGCGTCGGGAAGATTTATAAATTTCAATACTTTAAAAATTTATACTCACCCTTCATTTATCCAAATTTTTTAAAGGATAAATTTATGAAAACTCAAATGAATTATGCGAAAGAAGGTATTTTTACTAAAGAAATGCAGATTGTTGCACAAAAAGAAAATTTAAGTAAAGATTTTTTGCTTGAAAATATTGCTTGCGGTAAAATTATTATCCCTGCAAATATTAATCATAAAAGTCTTGATCCAAATGGTATAGGTTTTGGACTGCGTACTAAGGTTAATGTAAATTTAGGAGTTTCAAATGATTGCGTTGATTATAGCGAGGAAATGAAAAAAGTAGAGCTTGCTCATAAATTTGACATAGAAGCGATTATGGACTTAAGCAATTATGGCAAAACAAGTCGTTTTAGAGACGAGCTTGTTAATGTTTCAAAAGCTATGATAGGAACAGTTCCTGTATATGATGCGGTAGGATTTTTAGAAAAAGATTTAAAACAAATTGGTGCTAAAGACTTTTTAGATGTTGTATATCATCATGCTAAAAGTGGGGTTGATTTTATGACAATTCATGCAGGTATTAATTCTCGCGCAGCGCATATTTTTAAACAAAGTAAAAGACTTACAAATATAGTTTCAAGAGGAGGCTCTGTGCTTTATGCTTGGATGATGATGAAAGATGCCGAAAATCCTTTTTTTGAGTATTATGATGATTTGCTTGACATTTGTTTAAAATACGATGTAACTTTATCTTTGGGCGATGCTTTGCGTCCTGGCTCTACTCACGATGCAAGTGATGGGGCGCAAATTTCAGAGCTTATAGAATTATCGCTTCTTACCCAAAGGGCTTGGGATGTTGGGGTTCAAGTAATGATAGAAGGTCCAGGGCATATGGCTATTAATGAAATAGAGGCAAATATGCAATTAGAAAAGCGTTTATGCAAAGGAGCGCCTTTTTATGTCTTAGGACCTTTGGTAACAGATATTGGCGCAGGGTATGATCATATTAGTGGTGCTATTGGAGGAGCTGTGGCTGCAGCTAGCGGTGCTGATATGCTGTGCTATGTAACACCTGCTGAACACTTAAGACTTCCAAATTTAGAAGATGTTAGAGAGGGTATAGTTGCGACTAAAATTGCAGCTCATGCAGGAGATATAGCTAAACTTCCACAAGAAAGATCAAGAGATGATGAGATGAGTAAGGCTAGACAAGAGATAGATTGGGAGAAAATGTTTAAACTTGCTATTGATGGAGAAAAGGCTAAAAAAATGTTTAATGAGCGTCGCCCTGATGATTTAAACTCATGTTCCATGTGTGGAAAAATGTGTGCAATGAATACTATGAATCAAATTTTAAAAGGCGAAGATGTGAGTTTAGCTTGAATAAACTTTGAGAGTAAGATCTATAGAGATACCTTGCTCTCCTGCTTTAAGATTAAGTGGATAATCAAGCTTGATTAAGTTGTTATAGTTTTTTAGAGCATCAATAAAATCATAAAGTCTTCTAGGATTGTTCATTGTCGCTTTAATGGCTAAGCGGTTTTTTAGATATTTTTCTTGTTTTTCGGGCTTAGTTTCTTGAATTTTTACGTTTTGAAAATATTTTTGTAAAAAAATATCAAAATTTCCTATATTAAAATTTTGCTCAAATTGCTCTAAACTTTTGTTGTTTTCGCTTCTTAGAGTTGATATTTTATCTTCACTAAAGTCAAATTTTGATTTAGCGGCTTTTAAGATAGCAAGTTGTGAGTTTTCTCTAAGATTTGCTTGTTTGTAATTTTTTAATGTCGGTAAAAGTAAAAATAAGATCAAGGCTGTGCAAACGCTTATAAAACTTAACGCGCAAATGATAAGCTTTAATAAATCAATTTCTTCTAGACTTTTATCTTTCATCTGCAACTCCTGGAATTTGTTTACTAATACTAACAAAACGATACCACCCATTATCTAAGCGATAATAGGTTGTATAGCTTTGATCAAAGATGCTTTTTAAAGGGGTTTCTAAAAGTAGAGTAAACATTTCTCTTGTAGGAGTGACTCCGATAAGTTTTAAGGAATATTCGTCTTGTTCAACACTTTCAAGAGTAATATTATCAGTTTTTACAATAATATCAAATAGATTTCTTAAGCTTTCTTTAACAATTTGATTTTGAGTGTTAAAATTTTTCGCTATTTGGCTTTGATCAAATAAAATTTCATAAAGCATTTCATTTTGCTTAGTTTGATTTTGAAGCACTATAACTTGTTGTTTTTCATCATCGATAGAGCTATTGATTAATGCAATTTTTATTGTATATGTAAAATATACTAGCAAGATAAATAATATACTAAAACCAAAAAGTCCTAGCCAAATTTTATCAAAGAGTGTGAAAATAGGTTTTTTTCTTGGCTGTATGAAGCTATAAGTCATTTAAGCTCCTTTCGCATCAACTCTATCATAAGATCTAAGGTGTTGATTTGTTTCGTTTTTATCTCTAAAAAAGTTTCACTTTCTAAAAAATCAATAGCACTTATGTTAATATCTGATTCGCTATATAATAAAATACCATTGATAAATACCCCAGCATATTTATCATCATTGTAAAATTTTTCAATGCTCGTAATAATATAACGGCAAAGTTCCATATCATTGCTAAATTGATTTAATTCATCAAGATTAAAATTATCATTATTATCCAAAGTTTCAAGATTATTTTCTTGATCAAGTAGATCAAATTTATTATTTAAGGCTTCATTGAAGTTATCTAAGGTAACTTCAGTATCATCGTTGTTGTTTTCAATTTCTTGATTATCTTCTGATGGAAGTTCAAGCTCTAAACCTAATTCTTGCTCAAATATTTTAAAATCACCGTATAAAATAGTATTGCCTTTAGCAACAATAATTGCCAAAAGATGTCCTTGTTTAAATCCATAAAGTAAAATTTGATCATCAGGCTGTTTTTCTTTTTGTATATTGTAGTAAAGAAGGGCAAAAGGGGAATATAAAAAATCTAAACCTCTATATTCTTCAAAAAGCTCGCTATAATATTCCACATGTTCGGTAGCCGTATAAACAAGGGCATTATTAAATAAAATATGCTGTAAGCTGATTTTTCCTATATTAAAGTGCTCACAATCTTGAATATTTGTACTAGGTATTAATCCTTGTTCTTTGGCGTCTAAAAATAAAGCAGTGTGGTAAAATAAGAAATGCTTGCTTAAATTTTTTATGTATTCTAATAAATTTTCACTTTTATCAAAAGTTTTTTCATTGCTACTGATTAGTTTATTTCCTCTGTAAATAGAAGCTTTTACAATATTTTTTTTATCTTCTAAAATAATACTAATAAAAAGTTGTGGAAATATTTTTTTAAGTAAAAATAACATTTCATTCCTTAAATTGATCAGCTAAGCTAATTTTATCAAATTGTTCCATTAGAAATTCTTTAGCTTTTTCTTTATCTAAAGATAAAATATCCAAAGGTTCACTTAGACTATAAGTAATCTTACTAAAAGGTTTTGGCAAGATCATCTTATCCCAACTTTTAAATTCCCAAAAACGATTTGCTTCATAGTTTAAAATTCTTATCTTTAGTTCTTTTTTTTGAGCCAAAATGATAGAACCATCTGAAATACTATGATAAGGCCCACGTGGACCATCGGGCGTGATAACTATATCGTCATTTTGTTCTAAAACTTTAAATGCAGCTCTAAGTGCACTGCTAGCACCCCTTGAAGTGCTTCCTCTTACAGTATCAAGACCGAAAAGCTTGATGATTTTTGCAATTTGTTCTCCATCTTTATGGTGGGAGATCATGACATAGGCTTTTTTATTTTTTTGTCTATAATGTCTAAACGCAAAAGGCATGAGTGCTAATTTTCCATGCCAAAAAAGTATCACACTAGCTTTACGGTCAACTTTTTCACCTTTATAGTGCTTTTTACAGCTTAAAAAAATAAGCCATTGCAAGATGAAAATTATATATGTTAAGCAATGGATTTTAAACGATTTCCCCATATAAAACCATACGCTTTGCATTAGTGATTTTTACTTCTTTAAATTGCCCTAAAAGTTCTTCGCTACCTTCAACTTGAACTAAAAAATTATTATCTGTTCTTCCAGTAATGCTATTGCCTGCTCTTAATTCTTCAAATAAAACTTTAAAAGTTTTATTTTCTTGTTTTTTTACAATTTCATCTAAAATTTCACTATGACGATTTTGTAAGGTGCTAAGTCTTCTCGAAGCTGTTTCTTCATCGATTTGATTAGGCATGGTTGCGGCTTTTGTTAAAGGGCGTTTGGAGTATTTAAAAGAAAAAATTTGTTCAAAACGCACTTTTTCCAAAACATCCATAGTTTCTTCAAAATCTTTTTCACTTTCCCCTGGAAAAGCTACAATAATGTCTGTAGAAATGCTAACATTTGGACAAAGTTCTCTAAGTTTTAAAGCTCTATTTAAATACCATTCTTTAGTATAGCCACGCTTCATAGCTTTTAAAATTTCACTTGAGCCGCTTTGTAAAGGCATGTGCATGGATTTGCAAACTTTTGGATTATTGGCAAAAACTTCTAAAAATTTATCATCCATATGCAAAGGATGTGGACTTGTAAAGCGAATGCGTTCCAAACCTTCTATAGTGCTAAGTTCTTCTAAAAGATCTGAAAAGTCTATTTTTTTATGTTCGTTTCTAAATCTTTTGCCGTAGTTATTGACATTTTGTCCTAGCAAGAAAATCTCTTTAGCGCCTTTTTCAACGGCTTTTTGAGCTTCTTTATAGATAATATTAAAAGGTATGGAAATTTCATCTCCTCTAGTATGTGGCACTATACAATAAGTGCAGTGTTTATCACAACCTATGGAGATATTAATATAGGATTTATAAATACTATTTCTAAAATCTGCAAAAGCAAATTCACTTTCATCATAGTCTATATCCACGCCCATAAATTTTGGAGTTTTTATAGCTTGAGTGATTTTGGAAATATTTCTTGCCCCTAGAACAAAATCCACATAAGGAGCACGTTTGAAAATTTCATTTCCCAAATGTGATGCAGTGCATCCACAAACTCCTATTTTAGCACCTTCTTTTTTAACTTTTTCAAAGCCACCCACTTCTGAGAAAAGTTTATGCACAGGTTTTTCACGCACTGAACAGGTATTAATAAGAATAAGATCTGCTTCTTTGATATCTTCTGTTAGTGCGTAGTTTTCTTTTTGTGTTAATTCTGCGATCATATGCTCAGAATCTCTGACATTCATCGCACAACCTAAAGTTTGAATAAAAAGTTTTTTAGCACTCAAAGAATATGTACCTCATACATAAAATCATTATCATCAAGTCCGTATTTTACGGTTCTATGATAAATGCTTACTCCTTTTTTTTCAAAATGATTTACAAGGGCAATGAGTTGTTTGTGTGTATTATCTTTATCAAAATAAAAAAACTTTTGTCCTTCTTTTTCTATAGCCTCTTCGATTTTTTCTAGGCTAATATTTTTAGGTTTTTCATTAATCAAAGTTCTTGCCAATTTTAATTCCATAGCTAAATCCTTAAGAATTTTCATTTTAATCTATAATTTTAGCAAATTTTACTTTTAATTAAACTTATTAAGGATATAATTTTTATCTACATTTTTAAATTTCCCACAAAAAAGGTTTTATAAAATATGGAAAAGATAGCAGATATTATCGAATCTATTGCTAATGAAAAAAATTTAAACTTAGAGAATGTAAGAGAAAAAGTAGCTACCGCTTTAATCAATACTGCAAAAAGAATTTATGGACAAGAATATGAGTTTTTTGTGGATCTTAAAAATTTAAATCTTTATCAAAAAATTACCATAGTAGCAGATAATGACGAGAGATTACAAAATAAAAGTGAGAGTTTTATCGCGTTAAGTAAGGCAAAATCAGAAGCTCCAGATGTTGAAATAGGAGATGAATTAACTTATGAATGTTCTTTGGAAAATTTAGGAAGAACTGCGGTAAATACCTTGCATAAAGAACTTGAATATCATATACAAAAATTATTAGAACAAACTATTTTTGAAAAGTATAAAAACAAAGTGGGGCAAATGGTTTTTGGTACAGTTGTTAGAGTGGATAATGAAGAAAATACTTTTATTGAAATAGATGAATTAAGAGCTTTTTTACCAAGAAAAAATCGTATTAAAGGGGAAAAGTTTAAAATAGGGGATGTGGTAAAAGCTGTGATACGCCGTGTTTATACAGATAAGGGTATTAAAATCGAGCTTAGTCGTACGAGTCCTAAATTTTTAGAATGTTTACTTGAAGCTGAGGTTCCAGAAATCAAAGATGGTTATGTCAATATTATAGGATGTGCTAGAATTCCAGGTGAAAGAGCAAAAATCATTCTTCAGGCTAATGGAGCAAATATCGATCCTGTAGGCGCTACAGTAGGTGTTAAAGGTGTAAGAATTAATGCAGTAAGCAAAGAGCTTCATAATGAAAATATTGATTGTATAGAATTTACAAATGAGAGTGAAATTTTAATTTCTCGTGCCTTGGCTCCTGCTATTGTAAATTCTGTAAAAATTGAAGATAAAAAAGCTATTGTAAGTTTAAATAGCGAACAAAAAAGTAAAGCTATAGGAAAAAATGGTATTAATATTCGCCTTGCTTCTATGTTAAGTGGTTATGAAATAGAGCTCAATGAATTAAGCTCATCGCAGCTAAATAATGCCATCAGTAATGAAGAAGCGATGAAAAATCTTCAAGATTTGTTTAAAATTTAAAATATTTGTGAATTTTCACAAATATTTTTTATAAAACCACTTCCAATAAAATGCTGCAAAGATAAAAACCATACCTAATAACCCTGTAATCAGTTCTAAACTCAAGCCTATTTCAAATAAAAAGCCCATAAGCATTGAAATAATAGCGCTAAAACTAAGATAAATCATATCTGTATAAGCGATCACTCTACCATGATATTCTTTGTCAGCATTTTTTTGTATCATGGTGTAGGTATAAGCCCAAAGTGCTGAGGTAAAAAAACCTGCACCGATTAAACCTAAAAAAGAAATATAAAAATTAAATTGAGTTAAAGCCCAAAGTATAATACCCAAGCCTTGACCAAGATACATGTAAAATAAATTTTTATCATTAATAAATTTGCTTAAAACCATAGGTCCTATAGCTAAAGAACAAGCACGTACTGCATTTAAAAACCCTATTACTAAAGCAGCAGATAAAACTTCTTTATATTGATGTTGCGCTAAAAGCGTAACCAAGGTTTCATAAGCAGTTAAACCTATAAAAGCGTGAAGCAAGATAAGATGAAAAATTATCTTATTGTTTAAAACATAGAAAAATCCTTCTTTTATCATGGTAAAAAAGCGACTTTGTGTTTTTTGATGAAAATCAGGAATGCTTAATCTTACTAAAAAAGAAATGCCTATGAGTATAAGTATACAGTCAAATAGAAAAGCGGTTTTAACTCCTAGAAAATAAATAAAAATTCCCGCACTTGCCATACCTGCTGTATAAGAAATCGCCCAAATGACACTGTGCATTTCATTAGCGAGTTTAAGTTCTTGAGGAGTTAAAATTTTGGCCAATAAACTCATTTCAGCTTGAAAATAAATCGAAGCAACACAAAGTCTTATGAAAATTAAAATAAACAAAAGCCAAAGCATACTAAGACTTGTGACAAAAATAAGACAAAAAATAGAAATTAATTCTATGCTAATCATACTGAGTAAAAGTTTTTTAGGTTTATTTTTCTCTACTATAACCCCATTAATAGGAGCAAGCAAAACTCCAGGTAAAAAAGCAAGCATAGCACTTGTAGCTGTTGCCCAAGTAGGAGCATTAAGCTCGACTAAAAGGGTAAAAACTCCCGTTTGAGAAAACCATGCTCCAAAATATACTATAAACTGAACCGAAGCCAATATTCTGATATTTTTATTATTTTTTAATAGTTCAATGTAATTCATAAGCGAAACTATAGCATAATTTATATTTTAAATGCTATAATTATTTTAATTATGTAAAAAAAACAAGGAAAAATTTTGAAAAGACTAGATAAAAAAGAAGCTTTAGATTTATTACATCATGCGAGTTTAACTGAACTTGGAGAAATGGCTTATAAAAGAAAATTAGAACTTCATCCTGAAAAAATCACTACTTTTGTTGTAGATAGAAATATTAACTATACTAATGTTTGTTGTATTGATTGTTCTTTTTGTGCTTTTTATCGCCATCATAAAGAATATGATGCTTATATTTTAAGTTTTGAAGAAATAGGTAAAAAGATAGAAGAGCTTGAGGCTATCGGGGGAACACAAATTCTTTTTCAAGGCGGGGTGCACCCAAAATTAAAAATAGAATGGTATGAAGAACTAGTTTCTTGGATAAAAGAACATTACCCAAATATCACTGTACATGGTTTTTCAGCGGTTGAAATCGCTTATATTGCAAAAGCATCTAAAATTTCAATTACTGAAGTGCTTCAAAGATTACAAGCTAAGGGTTTATTTTCTATACCAGGAGCGGGAGCTGAGGTGCTAAGTGATAGGGTGCGTGATATTATCGCACCCAATAAATGCGATACGGCTACTTGGTTAGAAGTACATCGCCAAGCTCATAAAATCGGTATGAAAAGTACAGCTACCATGATGTTTGGAACGGTTGAAAATGATGAAGAAATCATCGATCATTTTGAACATTTAAGAAAATTACAAGATGAAACAGGTGGTTTTAGAGCTTTTATTTTATGGAGCTTTCAAAGTGATAATACTGCTTTAATCCAAAAATATCCAGAGATTATGAAACAAAGTTCTAACAAGTATTTAAGACTTTTAGCTTTAGCAAGACTTTATTTAGATAATTTTAAAAATTTACAAAGTTCTTGGGTAACTCAAGGCTCACTTATAGGCCAGCTTGCTTTAAAATTTGGAGCCAATGATTTAGGCTCAACCATGATGGAAGAAAATGTAGTAAGCGCTGCAGGAGCAAGTTATAGAATGAATCAAGATGAGATGATAAGGCTGATTAGAAGTTTAGGCGAAAATCCAGCTAAACGCAATACCGCTTATGAAATTTTAGAAAGGTTTTAATGCAGTATTTAGAGAGTAGGGGTGTTAAAATCCCTTTTATTTTTGAAAAAAATTCTGATTTTCCTATTGTTGTTTTAAAGCTTGTTTTTAGAAATTGTGCTAGAAGTTATGATGAAATAGCAGGTTTGGCTAAAATGTTTTCACGCATTTTAAATGAAGGAGTGGATGATAAATTTTTTAAGGATTTAGAATTTAGAGCGATAAATTTAGAGGCAAGTAGTGGTTTTGAAAGCTTGGAAATCAACCTTTCTTGCTTGAAAGAAAATTTTGATTTTGCTTTAAAGAGTTTAGAAAAATTGCTTTTAAAACCAAGAATAGAAGAAAAAACTTTGCAAAAATTAAAAATCAATGCCTTAGGTGAGCTCGCGAGTAAAAATAGTGATTTTGATTATTTAGCAAAAAATTTACTCAATGCTCAAATTTTTAAATGTAAAGAATTTCAAAGTCCAAATGATGGAGATGAAAAAAGTATAGAAACTTTGTCTTTAAAAGATTTGCAAAATTTTTATAAAAATTTTATCCATCTTAGTGATTTGGTTGTGATTTTAGGAGGAGATTTAGAAGAAAAACAAGCCAAGGCAGATCTTTTAAAACTCTTATCAAAACTTCAAATAGGTAAGAAAAATACTCCAAAAAAATATGAGTTAAGCAAAAACATCAAAGATGAAATTTTGCTACGCCCAGAAAGTGAACAAGCTTATATTTATTTTGCTACACCTTTTTTTGCTGATTTTAAAGATAAGGATTTATATCTTGCAAAAATTGCATTATTTGTTCTAGGGCAAGGAGGATTTGGTTCAAGGATTATGGAAGAAATTCGTGTTAAAAGAGGTCTTGCATACTCAGCTTATGCTATGCTTGATATGAATATGTCTTTTTCTAGAGTTTTTGGATATTTACAAACTAAAAATGAAAGCACTAAAGAAGCTAAAAAAATCGTAAAAGAGCTTTTTGAAGATTTTATAAAAAATGGCATGACTCAAAACGAACTTGATCAAGCTAAAAATTTTCTCATAGGATCAACTCCTTTGCGTTATGAAAGCTTAAGCAAGCGTTTATCTATGGCCTTTAATGAATTTTATCAAGGTTTAAAATTAGGATATTATAAAGAAGAATTAAAACTTATGGAAAAGGTTAAGCTTGAAACCATAAATGCTTATATTAAAAAACATCAAGAACTTTTAAATATAAGTTTCGCAAGCATACAAAATGAAAATTAAAGAAAGTGATTTTGAATTTTTTAAAAAATTAAAAATTAGAAGTGCTATTGATCTAGCGCTTCTTTTACCTAAAAAAATTGAAAATTTAAATCCAAGTAAAAATCCTAAAGAAAATGAAATTTGCACCCAAAAAATCACTATAAAAAGCGTTAGTTCAAGAAAAAATCAACTTTTTGGTTTAGGTTTTTGTGAAGAATGGCAAGAAAATATTTCTTTTGTGTTTTTTCATCCTAGAGCTTGGCATTTTGGGATTTGTAAGGTAGGAAAAGGGCTTATTTTTAATGCTAAACTCTCGCGTTTTAATCATACTTGGCAATTTAACAATCCTAAAATTTTAACTTCTTTTGAGGGTTTTAGTCCAAAGTACCAAATTTTAGGTTTAAAAGATGCAAAAATTGCTGCTTTTATACATAAATATCTTAATTATGAAAATTTACAAGAAAGTGGCATAGGGGATAAATATATACATTTTCTTTTAAATTTGCATGCTTATGATGAAAAAAGTTTTTTTATGTTTGAAAATTTGCAAAATTTTAGCAAAGATTTAAAATATATAGAAATATATAATTTTTTAAAGCGTTTAAAAGCTAAAAAAACACATTTTAAAGCTCATCAAATCAATGTTTTTAACATAGCTAATTGGCTTAAAGATTTGCCTTTTTCTCTTACTAAAGATCAGCTTAATGCCTTAAAAGATATAGAAAAAGATTTGCATTCAAAAGAAGCTAGAAGGCGTGTAATTATGGGTGATGTAGGGTGTGGTAAAACCTTGGTTTTGCTTGGTGCGGCTTTGATGGTTTATCCTAAACAAGCTATTTTGATGGCACCTACTAGTATTTTAGCGCATCAGCTTTATGAAGAGGCTAAGAAATTTTTGCCTGATTTTATGAATATTTTGTTTATTAAAGGGGGTAAAAAAGAAAAAGATTTAGAACAAAATATTCAAAAAGCAAATCTTATTATAGGTACTCATGCTTTAATTCATTTAGAAAGCCATAATGCCGTACTTGTAATGATAGATGAACAACATCGTTTTGGCTCGGCTCAGCGTGAGAAAATTCATTCTTTAAGTAAACAAGAATTTGCCCCTCATTTTATACAGTTTTCGGCTACGCCTATTCCAAGAACTTTAAGCATGATACAATCTGAACTTTTAAATTTTAGTTTCATTAAACAAATGCCTTTTAAAAAAGATATCACAACTTATTGTATACAAAATGAAGGCTTTTCTAAGCTTAGCGAGAAGATCAAAGAAGAAATCGCTAAAAATCATCAAATTATCATTATTTATCCCTTAGTGAGTGCTAGTGATAATATTCCTTATCTTTCTTTAGAGCAGGCTAAAGAATATTGGCAGAGTCACTATGAAAAAGTTTTTGTAACTCATGGGAAAGATAAACAAAAAGATGAAATTTTAGAGCGTTTTAGAGATGAGGGAAATATTTTACTAAGCACTACAGTGGTGGAAGTGGGCATTTCTTTGCCAAGATTGAGTATGATAGTGATTGTGGGGGCGGAACGTTTAGGACTTGCTACTTTACATCAACTTCGTGGCCGTGTAGGTCGTGTAGGGCTTAAAAGTACTTGCTATCTTTATACTAAGCTTAAAGAAATTCCGAGTCGTTTAAAAGAATTTGCTAGCACTTTAGATGGGTTTAAAATAGCAGAGCTTGATCTTAAAAATCGTTTGAGTGGAGATTTGCTCGATGGTTTTATGCAACATGGAAATGAGTTTAAATTTTTTGATTTTTCCAAGGATGAGGAGATTTTAGAAAAGGCAAAAAAAGATTTGGCAAAAAAATTGCCAAATTAATGTCCGCCGTACTTGTAAAGCATATTTTGAAAATGTGAAGCTATCATTTGTGCACGCTGTAAAATGACATTTTTCATTTCTTCATTATAAACTATATTTAAACTTTCTTCAAAAAGTTTTAGCCAAATTTCAAAAAACTCTTGAGGAAAAGGAGGTAGATCTAAGTGCTTTTTTAAGGGTTGCCCATTATAATCACCTTCGCCTAAAAGCATGCCTGCCCAAAAATTTCCTATTTTTGCTTTATGTTCTTTCCATTCTTCATCGCTTGTTCCAATAGCATTGTTAAAAATAGGACCTAAATCCTTATCTTTTCTAACTTTTTCATAAAATATTTCCATGAGTTTTGCTATGCTTTCTTGATTAATTGTTTCAAATTTCATATAAGCCTTTCTTAAATGTTAATTTTATGGCGTTAATATAGCAAAAATAAGATAAATTAAATTTAACATAAGTTAAGAATGGAAATATTATATAATGAAAGATTATTTAGAACTTTTATCTAGTGTAGGAAAATTAAAAAAATTTCAAAAAAATAGTATTTTATTTTATGAGGGCGAAGAAGCCAAAAATTTTTTTATTTTACTTAAGGGAAAAATACGCATTTATAAAAGTACAGCAAGTGATAAAGAAATTACTTTGCATTATTTTAATCCTCCAAATTTTATAGCAGAAATGCCTGCTTTTAAAAAATTAAATTATCCTGCTAATGCTATCTTTGAAGAAGATGGGGAAATTTTGGAGATTGATTTTATTAATTTTCAAAATTTATGCAGTGAAAATAAAGAATTCAATTTTTTACTTATCAGTTCACTTTTTGATAAAATTAAAATTTTAGAAAAGAAATTATCTCAAAATGCATTAGATTTAAGGACGAGATTATTAAAGTATCTTTTGGAAAATGAAAAAAATTTAGATACAATTTCACAAAAACAAATTGCAATTGATTTAAATGTTAGAGCACAATCTTTATCTCGAGTGTTAAAAGAGCTTAAAATTTCAGAACTTATTGATACAAAAAAAGGTAGAATTGAAATTTTAAATAAAGATATGATCATGAAAGAACTTTGGTAAAATTTAAGGTAGAGAATGGATTTTGATTTTATATTAGCTCAAGCTCCTGCTTTTTTAACGGCTGCTTGGCTTACGATAAAACTAAGCTTTTTTGGAATTATTTTTTCTTTGATAATAGGTTTGTTTTGTATTTTAATGAGTTATTTTAAAATAAAAATTTTAGAAAATATTTGCAAGCTTTATATAGAGTTTTCAAGAAATACGCCTTTATTAATTCAACTTTTTTTCTTATATTATGCTTTACCTAAATTTAATATACATTTAGAGCAAATTCCACTGCTTGATTTGATTTGCTTAAGCGTAGAAGAAACTTTAAGGCCTTCTTTTGCTTGTGTTATAGTAGGACTTAGTTTTTTAGGAGGTTCTTATATGGCTGAAAGTTTAAGAGCGGGATTTGAAGCCATAAGAAAACAGCAGTTTGAAGCGGGACTTTCTTTGGGTTTTTCAAAATTTGGAAATTTGTGTTATGTGATTTTGCCGCAAGCTTTGGCTATTTCTATGCCAAGTATTAGTGCTAATATTATATTTTTAATCAAAGAAACTTCAGTCGTTAGTATTATTGCCTTGCCAGATTTGGTGAATTTAATGAAGAGTTTAAATTCCTTAACCTATAAGACAGATGAGCTATTGTTTTTGTTGTTTATGGGATATTTATGCATTATTTTGCCTTTGTCTTTTGTTTTACTAAAGTTTGAAAAAAGGTTGCTTCATGCTTGAACTTTTAAATACTGATACGCTTTTAAGACTCTGGCAAGGGCTTTTTGTCACTCTTGAAATTTCATTTATCAGCATTATTATTACTTCGATAGGTGGGTTATTTTTAGGAATTTTAATGAGTTTTAAAAATACCTATATCTATGCTTTTTGTCGTTTGGGTTTAGAATTTGTGCGTGTTATGCCACTTTTAGTATGGCTTTTTGTGGTGTATTTTGGTTTTCCTAGATGGTTTGGGTGGGATTTGAGTTCTGTAAGTGCAGCTATTATTGTTTTTAGCATTTGGGGTTGTTTTGAGATGATGGATTTGGTGCGTGTTTCCTTGCAGAGTATTCCAAAACATCAGTATGAAAGTGCATCATCTTTAGGTTTAAATACGGTGCAAAGTTTTGTTTATATTATTATTCCACAAGCTATGCGTCGTTTAACTCCTATGAGCATGAATTTACTTACTCGCATGATTAAAAGCACAACCTTTGCTTATTTAATCGGTGCGGTAGAGCTTGTCAAGATAGGGCAACAAATTATAGAATTTCATAATAGAAATGATTTTGCACCTTTTATTATTTATGGTTTGATTTTTTTTATCTTTTTTATACTTTGTTATCCCATCACTTTATATTCAAGAAAATTAGAGAAAAAATGGAGCTAAAATGAGCATACTAAAAATAGAAAATTTACAAAAGTATTATGGTTCGCATCACGCCTTAAAAGATATTAATTTGGAAGTTAAGGCTAAAGAAGTTGTGGTGATTTTAGGTCCTAGCGGATGTGGAAAATCTACGCTTTTGCGTTGTATTAATGGGCTTGAAGAGATTGCAAGTGGTAATATTTATATTGATAATGAGAAAATAGATAAAGATTTTAAAGAATGGCCAAGAATGCGTCAAAAAGTTGGTATGGTTTTTCAATCTTATGAGCTTTTTGAGCATTTAAGTGTTGAAGAAAATATACTTCTAGGGCCTATGAAAGTGCAAAAAAGAAAGAAAGATGAGGTTTTAAAAGAGGCTAAAATTTGGCTTGAAAAGGTGGGGCTTTTGCATAAAATTCATGCTTATCCAAGAGAACTTAGCGGAGGACAAAAGCAAAGAATTGCCATAGTAAGAAGTTTATGCATGAATCCTGAGTTAATGCTTTTTGATGAGGTTACAGCAGCGCTGGATCCTGAGATTGTCAGAGAAGTTTTAGAAGTGATGTTAAATCTTGCAAAAGAGGGTATGACTATGCTTATTGTTACTCATGAAATGGGTTTTGCTAAAGCTGTAGCAGATAAAATTATTTTTATGGATAAAGGAAAAATCATCGAAGAAAATGATCCTAAAAGTTTTTTTAAAAATCCAAAAAGCGAAAGAGCAAAGAAATTTTTAAATTTATTTGATTATCATAAATAGATAAAAATAATATTGGTTTATGATAATAAAATTTACAAGACTAAAATTTTATAGAAAAACTAAAAAAGTCTTGACAAAATTTTTTTTTTGAGTTATAATCTTACTTTTATTTTTGCTGGTTTAGCTCAGTTGGTAGAGCAGCTGCCTTGTAAGCAGCAGGTCGGGGGTTCAAGTCCCTTAACCAGCTCCATTTATTTTAGCAGTGTTTGACCAGAATATTGAAAAAGCAATATTTTTATGGTGAGTTACTCAAGTGGCCAACGAGGGCAGACTGTAAATCTGCTGGCTTTCGCCTTCCGTGGTTCGAATCCACGACTCACCACCATGCTTTGCGGGAGTAGCTCAGTTGGCTAGAGCATCAGCCTTCCAAGCTGAGGGTCGCGGGTTCGAGTCCCGTTTCCCGCTCCAATAATTTAAAAGAACTGGGAGCTGTATTTTAAAACCTTTAACTTACAGTATATATCCCATTTAAGAGTTTTTGTTGTCTATTATTATGTATAATTTTTCTGAGCGCTCGTATGGCTCAGAGGTAGAGCACTCCCTTGGTAAGGGAGAGGTCGCGGGTTCAATTCCCGCTATGAGCTCCATGAATTGAAAAAATTATATAGATATAAGACTTGCTTTGCTCAATTTATTTTTTATACGGAGGAAAAAAATGGCTAAAGAAAAATTTTCACGTAATAAGCCACACGTAAATATTGGTACTATTGGTCACGTTGACCATGGTAAAACTACTTTAACAGCTGCTATTTCTGCTGTTCTTTCTAGAAGAGGTTTAGCAGAGCTTAAAGATTATGATAATATCGATAATGCTCCAGAAGAAAAAGAGCGTGGTATTACTATTGCTACTTCTCATATTGAATATGAAACAGACAATCGTCACTATGCACACGTTGACTGCCCAGGTCACGCAGATTATGTTAAAAACATGATTACAGGTGCTGCACAAATGGATGGAGCGATCTTGGTTGTTTCTGCTGCAGATGGCCCTATGCCACAAACTAGAGAACATATTCTTCTTTCTCGTCAAGTAGGCGTTCCATATATTGTTGTTTTTATGAATAAAGCAGATATGGTTGATGATGCTGAACTTTTAGAGTTAGTTGAAATGGAAATTAGAGAATTATTAAGCTCTTATGATTTCCCAGGCGATGATACACCTATTATTTCTGGTTCTGCTTTAAAAGCTCTTGAAGAAGCTAAAGCTGGACAAGATGGTGAATGGTCAGCAAAAATTATGGATCTTATGGCTGCAGTTGATAGCTATATTCCAACTCCAACTCGTGATACTGAAAAAGACTTCTTGATGCCAATTGAAGACGTTTTCTCAATTTCAGGTCGTGGTACTGTTGTTACAGGTAGAATTGAAAAAGGTGTTGTAAAAGTAGGTGATACTATCGAAATCGTTGGTATTAAAGATACTCAAACAACAACTGTAACAGGTGTTGAAATGTTCAGAAAAGAAATGGATCAAGGCGAAGCAGGAGATAACGTAGGTGTTCTTCTTCGTGGTACTAAAAAAGAAGAAGTTATCCGTGGTATGGTTCTTGCTAAACCAAAATCAATTACTCCGCACACTGACTTCGAAGCTGAAGTTTATATCTTAAATAAAGATGAAGGTGGTAGACATACTCCATTCTTTAACAACTATAGACCACAGTTTTATGTAAGAACAACTGATGTTACAGGTTCGATTAAATTAGCTGATGGTGTTGAAATGGTTATGCCAGGTGAAAATGTGAGAATTACTGTAAGCTTGATCGCTCCAGTAGCACTTGAAGAAGGAACTCGTTTTGCTATTCGTGAAGGTGGTAAAACTGTTGGTTCAGGTGTTGTTTCTAAAATTATTAAATAATTTAATAAAGCCAAGTTAAAAGCTTGGCTTTAATTTTTTAAGGAAAATTGAAATGAGAATTAAAGTTGGTTTAAAGTGTGAAGAATGTGGTGATATTAATTATAGCACCTATAAAAATAGTAAAAATACTACTGAAAAATTAGAATTAAAAAAATATTGCCCAAGATTAAAAAAACATACACTTCACAAAGAAGTTAAGCTAAAAAGTTAAGCTTGCGCCCTTAGGGCAATAGCTCCAACGGTAGAGCGCCGGATTCCAAATCCGATGGTTGGGGGTTCGAATCCCTCTTGCCCTGCCATAATTAAGGTTTAAATAAATGGAAAAATTAATAACTTATTTTAAATTATCAAAAGCCGAATTAAGGAAAGTAATTTTTCCTTTAAAAGAACAGGTAAGAAATGCCTATATTACAGTTTTTGTGGTTGTTGCGGTGATTTCTTTGTTTTTGGCGTTAGTGGATTGGCTTATGTCCTCTATTGTTTCTGCGATCGTATAAGGAGAGTAAATGAGTACTCATAAATGGTATGCAATTCAAACTTATGCTGGCAGTGAAATGGCAGTTAAAAGAGCCATTGAAAATTTAGTAAAAGATAACGGAATTGAAGAACAACTTAAAGAAATTGTTGTTCCAACTGAAGATGTTATTGAATTTAAGAATGGAAAGGAGAAGATTAGCGAAAGAAGTTTGTATTCAGGATACGTTTTTGCACTTCTTGATTTAAATACAGAGCTTTGGCATCGCATTCAATCTCTTCCAAAGGTTGGTCGTTTTATTGGAGAATCCAAAAAGCCAACCCCTTTAACAGAAAAAGATATTAATTTGATTTTGGAAAAAGTTCACAATCGTGCAGCGCCTAAACCAAAGATTTCTTTTGAAGAAGGGGAAAATGTGAGAATCACAGAAGGGCCATTTGCAAACTTTACTGCAATTGTAGAAGAGTATGATATGGTTCGTGGTTTATTAAAATTAAATGTTTCTATTTTTGGACGCTCAACTCCAGTGGAGATCTTATATTCTCAAGTTGAGAAAATAATTTAATTTATATTAAGTAAGGAGATTTGTTATGGCTAAAAAAGTCGTAGGCGAAATTAAATTGCAAATTGCTGCCACAAAAGCAAACCCATCACCACCTGTTGGTCCTGCTTTGGGTCAGCAAGGTGTTAATATTATGGAGTTTTGTAAGGCTTTTAATGAAAGAACAAAAGATATGGCAGGTTTTAATATCCCTGTTGTTATCACTGTTTATGCAGATAAAAGTTTTACTTTTATTACAAAACAACCGCCAGCTACGGATTTGATCAAAAAAGCAGCTGGAATTTCTAAAGGTACGGATAATCCACTTAAAAATAAGGTGGGTAAGTTAACTCGTGCTCAAGTTTTAGAAATAGTAGATAAGAAAATTGCAGATTTAAATACTAAAGATAGAGATCAAGCTGCTAAAATTATTGCAGGTTCAGCTCGTTCTATGGGTGTTGAAATCGTAGATTAATCCTTTCACCGCCAAGGTAAAAGGCGGTAGCACTTTAAAATGCGGAGAAAATAAATGGCTAAGATAGCAAAAAGATTAAAAGAATTATCACAAAAAATTGATTCAAATAAAGAGTATGCTTTAAGCGATGCAATTGATACAATAAAGACTTTAAAGTCTGCTAAATTTGATGAGACTGTAGAAATTGCTTTAAAACTTAATGTTGATCCAAGACATGCAGATCAAATGGTAAGAGGATCTGTTGTTTTACCTGCTGGAACGGGTAAAAAAGTTCGTGTTGCTGTAATTGCAAAAGACGCAAAAGCTGATGAAGCGAAAAATGCTGGTGCAGATATTGTGGGTAGCGATGATTTAGTAGAAGAAATTCAAAAAGGTAATATGAATTTTGATGTTTTGATTGCTACTCCAAATTTAATGGGACTTGTTGGTAAAGTTGGTAGAATTTTAGGGCCAAAAGGTTTAATGCCAAATCCTAAAACCGGAACAGTGACTATGGATGTTGCTCAAGCAGTTAATAATGCAAAAAGTGGTCAGGTAAATTTCCGTGTTGATAAGCAAGGAAATATCCATGCAGGTCTTGGTAAAGTAAGTTTTTCCAAAGAACAATTATGGGACAATGTTAGCACTTTTGTAAAAGCAATTAACAAACACAAACCTGCCGCAGCTAAAGGTAGATATATTAAAAATGCGGCTTTATCTTTGACAATGAGCCCTTCTGTAAAGCTTGAAACACAAGAATTGCTTGATATGAAATAAGAGTTGTTTTTTTGCAACTCTTTTGTTCTAAAATAAACATTTGAAAAAATTTTTGATTTTTTGAGATGTTTATTTTAGATTGAAGATAGTCGAGGCGTAAGCTTAATTGGATTTCCACTCTACTTGAAATCTCAATCGGAAAGGAGAAAATGTGACTAGAAGCGAAAAAGTTGAGATTATTGCTAAACTTGAAGAAGGTTTTAAAGCTAGTGAAGCTATTGTAGTTTGTAATTACAGAGGTCTTAGCACAAAAAAACTAGAAGAGCTTAGAAATAATGCAAGAGAAAACAATGTAAAAGTTCAAATTGTTAAAAATACTTTGGCTAACATTGCTCTTAACAATTCCGGTAAAACAGGTCTAGTTCTTAAAGATACAAATATTTATCTTTGGGGCGAAGATCAGCTAAGTGTTTCAAAAGTAGCTGCTAAATTTGAAGAAAATAACGATAAATTTGAAATCAAAACAGCTCATATTGAAGGCGAAGTTGCAGATGTTGCTAAGGTTAAAGCTCTTGCTAAAATGCCTTCACGCAATGAGTTGCTTGCTATGCTTTTGCAAGTTTGGAATGCGCCAATTACCAATTTCACAATAGGTTTAAATGCGCTTAAAAATAAAAAAGAATCTGAATAAATTAAATAAAAGGATAAAAAATGGCAATTTCTAAAGAAGATGTATTAGAATATATTTCAAATTTAAGTGTTCTTGAGTTATCAGAACTTGTAAAAGAATTTGAAGAAAAATTTGGTGTGTCTGCTGCTCCTGTAATGGTAGCTGGTGGTGCTGCAGCTGGTGGTGCTGCAGCTGCTGCTGAAGAAAAAACTGAATTTGATATCGTTTTAACTGATGGCGGTGCTAAAAAGATTGAAGTTATTAAAATCGTTCGTGCTCTTACAGGCCTTGGTCTTAAAGAAGCAAAAGATGCAGTTGAGCAAACTCCTTCAACTCTAAAAGAGGGTGTGGCTAAAGCTGAAGCTGAGGAAGCTAAAAAACAACTTGAAGAAGCTGGTGCTAAAGTAGAACTTAAGTAATTTTAAGCTTTAAAGTTAGAAGAAGATTTGCCAAGGCAAGTCTTCTTTTTTTATTTTTACCTAATTTTTAGGTCTTCTTTTTTAAATTTACAAAATTTACCATGAGGTATGTGCGATATGTTAGATAATAAATTAGGAAATCGTTTAAGAGTAGACTTCTCAAACATTTCAAAACAAATAGAAATCCCAAATCTTCTACAATTACAAAAAAAGAGTTTTGATTATTTTTTAAATCTTGATAATGGTGAAAGTGGTATAGAAAAAGTTTTTAAATCAATTTTTCCTATTCATGATCCGCAAAATAGATTGAGTCTTGAATATGTTAGTAGTGAAATAGGCAAGCCAAAATATACCATTCGCGAATGCATGGAAAGAGGTTTGACTTATTCTGTAAATTTAAAAATGAAAATCCGTCTTACTCTGCATGAAAAAGATGAAAAAACAGGGGAAAAAGTTGGAGTAAAAGATATTAAAGAACAAGAAATTTATATCCGCGAAATTCCTTTAATGACAGATCGTGTATCTTTTATCATTAATGGGGTTGAGAGGGTGGTTGTAAATCAATTACATAGAAGCCCTGGTGTTATTTTTAAAGAAGAAGAAAGCTCAACGGTTGCAAATAAGCTTGTTTATACAGCACAAATTATTCCTGATCGTGGTTCGTGGCTTTATTTTGAATACGATGCCAAAGATGTTTTGTATGTAAGAATCAACAAGCGTAGAAAAGTTCCTGTAACTATGCTTTTTAGAGCTTTAGGGTATAAAAAACAAGATATTATTAAGTTGTTTTATCCTATTCAGACTATACATGTGAAAAAAGATAAATTTTTAACAGAATTTAATCCAAATGATTTTATGGATAGAATAGAATATGATATTAAAGATGAAAAAGGAAAAATCGTTCATCAAGCTGGAAAAAGACTTACAAAGAAAAAAGCAGAACAGCTTATTAAAGACGGTTTAAAATGGATAGAATATCCTGTAGAAATTTTACTTAATCGTTATTTAGCAAATCCTATTATTGATAAAGAAAGTGGAGAGGTTTTATTTGATTCTTTAACTTTGTTAGATGAGAGTAAGCTTGCTAAGATTAAAGAGCAAAAAAGTTTTGATATAGCAAATGACTTGGCTAATGGCGTTGATGCAGCGATTATTAACTCCTTTGCTCAAGATGGAGAAACTCTAAAACTTCTTAAACAAAGTGAAAATATCGATGATGAAAATGATTTAGCTGCGATTAGAATTTACAAAGTTATGCGCCCAGGTGAACCTGTGGTAAAAGATGCAGCGAAGGCTTTTGTAAATGATTTATTCTTCAATCCTGAAAGATACGATCTTACCAAGGTAGGTCGTATGAAAATGAACCATAAATTAGGTCTTGAAGTACCTGAGTATGTTACTGTTTTGACTAATGAAGATATTATTAAAACTGCAAAATATTTAATTAAAGTAAAAAATGGTAAAGGACATATTGATGATAGAGATCATTTAGGAAATCGTCGTATCCGTTCTATAGGTGAACTTTTGGCCAATGAACTTCATTTAGGTCTTGCAAAAATGCAAAAGGCGATCAGAGATAAATTTACTTCTTTAAATGCGGATCTTGATAAAGTAATGCCTTATGATTTAATCAATCCTAAAATGATTACTACAACTATCATTGAATTTTTTACAGGAGGTCAGCTTTCGCAATTTATGGATCAAACCAACCCTTTAAGCGAGGTTACTCATAAGCGTCGTTTATCAGCGCTTGGTGAAGGTGGACTTGTAAAAGAAAGAGCAGGTTTTGAAGTGCGTGATGTTCACGCGACGCATTATGGTAGAATTTGTCCAGTTGAAACACCTGAAGGTCAAAATATTGGTTTGATTAACACTCTTTCTACTTATGCAAAAGTAAATGAACTTGGCTTTGTTGAAGCACCATATAGAAAAGTTGTAAATGGTAAAGTGACTAATGAAGTTGTTTATCTTACAGCGACACAAGAAGAAGGCTTGTTTATCGCACCAGCTTCAACTAAGGTTGATACTAAAGGCAATATAGTAGAAGAATTTGTTGAGGCTAGACAAGATGGTGAAACTATACTTGCAAGACGCGAAGAAGTGCAATTAATTGATCTTTGCTCAGGTATGGTTGTTGGGGTTGCGGCTTCTTTGATTCCGTTTTTAGAGCACGATGATGCAAACAGAGCGCTAATGGGTTCAAACATGCAACGTCAAGCTGTGCCACTTCTTACTGCTTCAGCTCCGATAGTAGGAACAGGCATGGAACAAATTATTGCACGTGATGCTTGGGAAGCTGTTAAAGCAAAGCGTGGCGGTGTGGTTGAGAAAGTGGATAATAAAAGCATTTTCATTTTAGGTGAAGATGATAAAGGTCCATTTATTGACCATTATACTATGGAAAAAAATTTAAGAACCAATCAAAATACAAATTATATTCAACATCCTATTGTTAAAAAAGGTGATATAGTAAAAGCAGGACAAATTATCGCAGATGGTCCTTCTATGGATCAAGGCGAACTTGCTATAGGTAAAAATGCTTTAATCGCTTTTATGCCTTGGAATGGTTATAACTATGAGGATGCTATAGTTGTAAGTGAGAGAATTATTCGTGAAGATACCTTTACAAGCGTGCACATTTATGAAAAAGAAATTGAAGCAAGAGAACTAAAAGACGGTATAGAAGAAATTACCAAAGATATCCCAAATGTAAAAGAAGAAGATGTTGCACATCTTGATGAGAGCGGTATTGCAAAAATTGGTACTCATATCAAACCAGGTATGATTTTGGTGGGTAAGGTTTCTCCAAAAGGTGAGGTTAAACCAACTCCTGAAGAAAGACTTTTAAGAGCTATTTTTGGAGAAAAAGCAGGACATGTTGTGAATAAATCCCTTTATGCAACCGCTTCTTTAGAGGGTGTTGTTGTGGATGTTAAAATTTTCACTAAAAAAGGCTATGAAAAAGATGATCGCGCAATAAAATCTTATGATAAAGAAAAAATGGCTTTAGAAAAAGAACATCATGATAGACTTTTGATGATGGATAGAGAAGAAATGCTTCGTGTTTGTGCTCTTCTTTCCAAAGCCCCTTTAAATAGCGATCAAAAAATTGGAGATAAAAATTATAAAAAAGGACAAACCGCGGATATTAGCGAACTTGAAAAAATCAATCGTTTTACTTTAACAACTTTGATTAAAGCTTATTCTAAAGAGATTCAAAAAGAATACGATGATTTAAAAAATCATTTCCAAAATGAGAAGAAAAAATTAAAAGCAGAACACGATGAAAAGCTTGAAATTTTAGAAAAAGATGATATTTTACCAAGTGGGGTAATTAAGCTTGTTAAAGTTTATATTGCTACAAAGAGAAAGCTTAAAGTCGGTGATAAAATGGCAGGACGTCACGGAAACAAAGGTATAGTTTCAACTATAGTTCCTGAAGTGGATATGCCTTATTTACCAAATGGCAAAAGCGTGGATATTGCGCTTAATCCACTTGGCGTTCCAAGTCGTATGAATATAGGCCAAATTTTAGAAAGCCATTTGGGTTTAATTGGACTTAGACTCGGAGATCAGATTCAAGAAATTTTTGACAGAAAGCAAAAAGATTTTCTTAAAGAATTAAGAGCAAAAATGCTTGAAATTTGTTCTATTCCAAGACTTGCAAGCGAAAAAGAATTTATTAAAAGCTTAAGCGATGAAGAGCTTTTAAACTATGCTAGAGACTGGAGTAAAGGAGTTAAATTTGCTACTCCTGTTTTTGAAGGTGTAAATATAGAAGAATTTAGCAAGCTTTTTGAAATGGCCAAGATAGATATGGACGGCAAAACAGAACTTTATGATGGACGCACAGGTGAAAAAATTGCAGAGCGTGTTCATGTGGGATGTATGTATATGCTAAAACTCCACCACTTAGTTGATGAGAAAGTTCACGCAAGAAGTACAGGACCTTACAGCTTAGTTACCCAACAACCTGTGGGTGGTAAAGCGCTCTTTGGGGGACAAAGATTTGGAGAAATGGAAGTTTGGGCACTTGAAGCTTATGGAGCGGCTCACACTTTAAGAGAAATGTTAACCATAAAATCAGATGATGTAGAAGGTAGATTTAGTGCTTATAAAGCATTAACAAAAGGTGAAAATGTTCCAGCAACAGGAATTCCTGAAACATTTTTTGTATTAACCAATGAGCTTAAATCTCTTGCTTTAGATGTTGAGATTTTTGATAAGGATGAAGATAATGAGTAAATTTAAAGTAATAGAAATTAAAGAAGATGCAAGACCTAGGGATTTTGAAGCGTTTCAACTAAGACTTGCAAGTCCTGAAAAAATCAAATCATGGTCTTATGGAGAAGTAAAAAAACCAGAAACTATCAATTATAGAACCTTAAAGCCTGAAAGAGATGGGCTTTTTTGTGCAAAGATTTTTGGACCTATAAGAGATTATGAATGTCTTTGTGGCAAGTATAAAAAAATGCGTTTTAAAGGCGTTAAGTGTGAAAAATGTGGTGTTGAAGTAGCAAATTCAAAAGTGCGTCGTTCTAGAATGGGACATATCGAGCTTGTAACTCCTGTGGCTCATATTTGGTATGTTAATTCTCTTCCGAGTCGTATAGGAACGCTTTTGGGTGTTAAGATGAAAGATCTTGAGCGTGTGCTTTATTATGAAGCTTATATCGTTGAAAATCCAGGCGATGCTTTCTATGATAATGAAAGTACCAAAAAAGTAGAATATTGTGATGTTTTAAACGAAGAGCAATATCAAAATTTAATGCAACGCTATGAAAATAGTGGCTTTAAAGCAAGAATGGGTGGAGAAGTTGTTCGTGATTTACTTGCAAATTTAGATCTTGTAGCACTTTTAAATCAGCTTAAAGAAGAAATGGCGGCTACAAATTCAGAGGCTAAGAAAAAAACTATCATTAAACGCTTAAAAGTTGTAGAAAATTTCTTAAATTCAAATTTAAACGCCAATACCGATAGCGATGAAGCCGTACCAAATCGTCCTGAATGGATGATGATTACAAATCTTCCAGTTTTACCGCCAGATTTGCGTCCTTTAGTGGCTTTAGATGGTGGAAAATTTGCAGTTTCTGATGTGAATGACTTATATCGTCGCGTTATCAATAGAAATACACGTCTTAAAAAACTTATGGAACTTGATGCACCGGAAATCATTATAAGAAATGAAAAAAGAATGCTTCAAGAGGCTGTTGATGCACTTTTTGACAACGGTCGTCGTGCTAATGCTGTAAAGGGAGCAAATAAACGCCCATTGAAATCTTTAAGTGAAATTATTAAAGGTAAACAGGGACGTTTCAGACAAAACTTATTAGGTAAGAGGGTGGATTTCTCAGGTCGTAGCGTTATTGTTGTGGGTCCAAAACTTAGAATGGATCAATGTGGTTTACCTAAAAAAATGGCTTTAGAACTTTTTAAACCACATCTTTTAGCTAAACTTGAAGAAAAAGGTTATGCAACCACAGTAAAACAAGCTAAAAAAATGATAGAAAATAAAACTAATGAAGTTTGGGAATGTTTGGAAGAGGTGGTAAAAGGGCATCCTGTTATGTTAAACCGTGCGCCTACTTTGCATAAACTTTCTATTCAAGCCTTTCATCCTGTTTTGGTGGAAGGTAAGGCTATACAACTTCATCCTTTAGTTTGTGCAGCATTTAACGCAGACTTTGATGGGGATCAAATGGCGGTGCATGTGCCACTTTCTCAAGAGGCTATTGCAGAATGTAAAGTGCTTATGCTTTCATCAATGAATATTCTTTTGCCAGCAAGTGGTAAGTCTGTAACCGTTCCATCGCAAGATATGGTTTTAGGAATTTATTATCTTTCATTGGAAAAAGCCGGTGCTAAAGGTTCGCATAAAATTTGTACAGGCATTGATGAAGTGATGATGGCACTTGAAAGCAAGTGTTTGGATATTCATGCGAGTATACAAACCATGGTAGATGGTAGAAAGATTACCACTACAGCAGGAAGATTGATTATTAAATCCATTTTACCTGATTTTGTGCCTGAAAATAGTTGGAATAAAGTCTTAAAGAAAAAAGACATTGCCGCGCTTGTGGATTATGTTTATAAACAAGGTGGTTTAGAGATTACAGCAAGTTTCTTAGATAGACTTAAAAATTTGGGTTTTGAGTATGCAACTAAAGCAGGTATTTCAATTTCTATTGCAGATATTATTGTTCCTAATGACAAGCAAAAAGCTATTGATGAAGCAAAAAAACAAGTAAGAGAAATTCAAAATTCTTATAATCTTGGTTTGATTACTTCAGGGGAAAGATACAATAAAATCATTGATATTTGGAAAAGTACAAATAATGTCCTTTCAAAAGAGATGATGAAGCTTGTAGAAAAAGATAAAGAAGGTTTTAACTCTATTTATATGATGGCAGATTCTGGTGCTAGGGGTAGTGCGGCTCAAATTTCTCAGCTTGCTGCGATGAGAGGACTTATGACTAAACCTGATGGTTCTATTATCGAAACTCCTATTATTTCGAATTTCCGTGAAGGGCTAAATGTTCTTGAATACTTTATTTCAACTCACGGTGCTAGAAAAGGTCTTGCAGATACCGCTCTTAAAACAGCAAATGCGGGTTATTTGACAAGAAAACTTATCGATGTTGCACAAAATGTAAAAATTACCATTGAAGATTGCGGAACGCATGAGGGTGTTGAAATCAATGAAATTACCGCAGATAGTTCTATTATAGAAACTTTAGAAGAAAGAATTTTAGGCAGGGTTTTAGCTGAAGATGTGATCGATCCTATTACAAATTCTGTGCTTTTTGCAGAAGGTACTTTAATGGATGAGGAAAAAGCAAAAATTCTTGGAGAAAGCGGTATAAAAAGTGTCAATATCCGCACTCCTATTACCTGCAAAGCTAAAAAAGGAATTTGTGCAAAATGTTATGGTATCAATCTTGGAGAAGGTAAATTAGTAAAACCAGGCGAAGCAGTAGGAATTATTTCCGCTCAATCTATCGGTGAACCAGGAACTCAGCTAACTCTAAGAACTTTCCACAGTGGGGGAACTGCAAGTACGGATTTACAAGATAGACAAGTAAGCGCACAAAAAGAAGGTTTTATCAGATTTTATAATCTTAAAACTTATAAAAATAAAGAAGGTAAAAATATAGTAGCAAATCGTAGAAATGCGGCGATTTTACTTGTGGAGCCAAAAATCAAAACTCCATTTAAAGGTGTGATTAATATAGAAAATATTCATGAAGATGTGATTGTTTCTATTAAAGATAAAAAACAAGAAGTAAAATATATACTAAGAAAATACGATCTTGCTAAACCAAATGAATTAGCAGGTGTAAGTGGCAGTATAGATGGAAAACTTTATTTGCCATATCAAAGCGGTATGCAAGTAGAAGAAAATGAAAGTATCGTAGAAGTGATTAAAGAGGGTTGGAATGTGCCAAATCGTATCCCTTTTGCGAGTGAAATTTTAGTAGAAGATGGTGAGCCTGTAGTTCAAAATATCAAAGCAGGCGAAAAAGGAACGCTTAAATTTTATATCCTTAAAGGCGATGGTTTAGATAGAGTAAAAAATGTTAAAAAAGGCGATATTGTTAAAGAAAAAGGATTCTTTGTAGTGATTGCTGATGAAAATGATAGAGAAGCAAAAAGACACTATATCCCAAGAGAATCTAAGATAGAATTTAACGATAGTGAAAAAATCGATGATGCAAATACTATCATTGCAAGTGCTCCTAAAAAAGAAAGAAAAGTGATTGCAGAATGGGATGCTTATAATAATACTATCATTGCAGAAATTGATGGTGTTATAAGCTTTGAGGATATTGAAGCAGGTTATAGTGCTGATGAGCAAATTGATGAAGCTACAGGTAAGCGTTCTTTAGTGATTAATGAGTATTTGCCAAGCGGAGTTAGACCGACTTTGGTAATTGCAGGAAAAGGTGATAAGGCTGTGCGTTATCAGCTTGAACCAAAAACCGTTATTTTTGTTCATGATGGTGATAAAATCGCTCAAGCAGATATTTTAGCAAAAACTCCAAAAGCAGCAGCTAAATCAAAAGATATTACAGGAGGTCTTCCAAGAGTTTCTGAACTTTTTGAAGCAAGAAAACCAAAAAATGCGGCTGTGATTGCAGAAATTGATGGTGTTGTTCGTTTTGATAAACCTTTGCGTTCTAAAGAAAGAATTATTATCCAAGCAGAAGATGGTACAAGTGCTGAGTATTTAATCGATAAATCAAAACATATTCAAGTAAGAGATGGCGAGTTTATCCATGCAGGTGAAAAACTTACAGATGGAGTTGTTTCAAGTCATGATGTGCTTAAAATTTTAGGTGAAAAAGCCTTGCATTATTATTTGATTTCTGAAATTCAACAAGTTTATCGCGGACAAGGTGTTGTGATTTCTGATAAACATATAGAAGTTATCGTTTCTCAAATGCTAAGACAAGTAAAAGTTGTAGATAGTGGACATACGAAATTTATCGAGGGTGATTTGGTTTCAAGACGTAAATTCCGTGAAGAAAACGAAAGAATCATTAGAATGGGTGGAGAACCTGCTATTGCTGAGCCTGTGCTTTTAGGTGTAACAAGAGCAGCGATTGGAAGCGATAGTGTGATTTCTGCAGCTTCATTCCAAGAAACTACTAAAGTTCTAACCGAAGCAAGTATAGCGGGTAAATTTGACTACTTAGAAGATTTAAAAGAAAATGTTATTCTAGGTAGAATGATACCTGTTGGAACAGGGCTTTATGGTGAACAAAATTTAAAACTTAAAGAACAAGAATAAAACTCTATTTTATAGCCCTTCTGGGCTATATTTCTTCATTTTCAATCTTTTTAACTAAAATATAAGCAAAATTTAGATATCATCCAAAGTTTATTACATTTTTAAAGAAAGGAATTATTGTGCCTACCATAAATCAATTGGTTAGAAAAGAGCGCAAAAAAGTTTTAGAAAAATCTAAATCTCCAGCGCTTAAAAATTGTCCACAAAGAAGGGGAGTTTGCACTAGGGTTTATACTACAACACCTAAAAAACCAAACTCAGCGTTAAGAAAAGTTGCCAAAGTAAGACTTACTAGTGGCTTTGAAGTGATCAGCTATATCGGCGGTGAAGGTCATAACTTGCAAGAACACAGCATTGTTTTAGTGCGTGGTGGTAGGGTAAAAGACTTACCAGGGGTTAAATATCACATCGTTCGTGGTGCTCTTGATACAGCAGGTGTTGCAAAAAGAACAGTTTCTCGTTCTAAATATGGTGCTAAACGCCCTAAAGCAGGCGCTGCAAAATAATCATTCATACAGACAAATCCGTTAGATTTGATTTTGTTTGAGTAAAATTTAAAATTTGAAGGAAAAATAATGAGAAGAAGAAAAGCTCCGGTAAGAGAAGTCTTGCCTGATCCGATTTATGGTAATAAAGTAATCACAAAATTTATTAATTCTTTAATGTATGATGGTAAAAAAAGCACAGCTACAACAATTATGTATGGTGCTTTGGAAGCTATTGATAAAAAAGGTGGCGAGAAAAAAGGTATTGATATTTTTAATGATGCGATTGAAAATATTAAGCCTTTATTAGAAGTAAAATCTCGTCGTGTAGGTGGTGCAACTTATCAAGTTCCAGTTGAAGTTCGTCCTGCTAGACAACAAGCTTTGGCGATTCGTTGGATTATTTCTTTTGCAAGAAAAAGAAGTGAAAGAACTATGATTGATAAACTTGCAGCTGAGCTTTTAGATGCAGCAAATAGCAAAGGTGCTTCATTTAAGAAGAAAGAAGATACTTATAAAATGGCTGAAGCAAATAAAGCATTTGCTCACTATCGTTGGTAAGAAGGAGTGTGTATGTCAAGAAGTACTCCTTTAAAAAAAGTTAGAAATATCGGTATTGCTGCTCACATTGATGCGGGTAAAACGACTACATCTGAAAGAATTCTTTTCTTTACAGGTATGAGTCATAAAATCGGTGAAGTTCATGATGGTGCTGCAACTATGGACTGGATGGAACAAGAGAAAGAGCGCGGGATTACTATCACTTCTGCGGCTACAACTTGTTTTTGGAAAGATCATCAAATCAATCTTATTGACACTCCAGGCCACGTGGATTTTACAATTGAAGTTGAAAGATCTATGCGTGTTCTTGATGGTGCTGTTGCGGTATTTTGTTCAGTGGGTGGGGTGCAGCCTCAAAGTGAAACAGTTTGGAGACAAGCAAATAAATACGGTGTTCCAAGAATAGTATTTGTAAACAAAATGGATAGAATCGGTGCAAATTTTTATAATGTAGAAGATCAAATTCGCAACCGTTTAAAAGCTAATCCAGTTCCACTTCAAATTCCAATCGGTGCTGAGGATAATTTTAAAGGCGTAATCGATCTTGTAACTATGAAAGCTTTAGTTTGGGAAGATGATACTAAGCCAACGGATTATGTAGAAAAAGAAATTCCAGCTGAACTTAAAGAAAAGGCAGAAGAATATCGCACAAAAATGATAGAAGCAGTTTCTGAAACTTCAGATGAGTTGATGGAAAAATATTTAGGCGGAGAAGAATTAAGTCTTGAAGAGATTAAAACAGGGATTAAAGCAGGATGTTTAAGTCTTTCTATCGTTCCTATGCTTTGCGGTACAGCGTTTAAAAATAAAGGGGTTCAACCTTTACTTGATGCTGTTGTGGCTTATTTGCCAGCTCCTGATGAAGTGGCAAATATCAAGGGTGAATATGAAGATGGTACAGAAGTTTCTGTAAAATCAACTGATGATGGCGAGTTTGCAGGGCTTGCATTTAAAATCATGACAGATCCATTTGTAGGACAACTTACTTTCGTGCGTGTTTATCGTGGTTGTTTGGAAAGTGGCTCTTATGCTTATAACTCAACTAAAGATAAAAAAGAAAGAATTGGTCGTTTGTTAAAAATGCACTCTAATAAAAGAGAAGAGATTAAAGTGCTTTACGCAGGCGAAATTGGTGCTGTTGTAGGACTTAAAGATACTTTAACAGGGGATACTCTTGCAAGTGAAAAAGATAAGGTAATCCTTGAAAGAATGGATTTTCCAGATCCCGTTATTTCTGTTGCAGTTGAGCCAAAAACTAAAGCTGATCAAGAAAAAATGTCTATTGCTTTAAATAAATTAGCACAAGAAGATCCAAGTTTTAGAGTTTCAACTGATGAAGAAAGTGGCCAAACTATCATTTCAGGTATGGGTGAGTTACACCTTGAAATTATCGTTGATAGAATGCTTCGTGAATTTAAAGTTGAAGCTGAAGTAGGTCAACCACAAGTTGCTTATCGCGAAACTATTAGAAAAACTGTTGAACAAGAATACAAATATGCTAAACAATCAGGTGGTCGTGGCCAGTATGGACATGTATTCTTACGCCTTGAACCACTTGAGCCAGGTAGTGGATATGAATTTGTTAATGATATCAAAGGTGGAGTAATTCCAAAAGAATACATTCCTGCAGTTGATAAAGGTGTTCAAGAAGCATTACAAAATGGTGTTTTAGCAGGTTATCCTGTGGAAGATGTTAAAGTAACTGTTTATGATGGAAGTTATCACGAGGTGGATTCATCTGAGATGGCGTTTAAACTTGCTGCTTCTATGGGCTTTAAAGAAGGTGCTAGAAAAGCAGGTGCTGTGATCTTAGAGCCTATGATGAAAGTTGAAGTAGAAACTCCTGAAGATTACATGGGTGATGTTATTGGAGATCTTAACAAACGCCGTGGTCAAGTAAATAGTATGGATGAGCGTGGTGGAAATAAAATCATCACAGCATTTTGTCCTTTGGCTGAAATGTTTGGTTATTCTACTGATCTTAGAAGTCAAACTCAAGGTCGTGCGACTTATTCTATGGAATTTGATCACTATGATGAAGTTCCTAAAAATGTTGCGGATGAAATCATCAAAAAAAGAAACGGTTAAATTTTTAGCGGGATTTTTCCCGCTTTCTGTCCTCGTAGCTCAGCAGGATAGAGCGCAAAATTCCTAATTTTGAGGCCGTGAGTTCGAATCTCGCCGTGGACACCATTTTATGGGGTGTTATTATGATAAAAATTGCTTTTTTTATAACTTTTGTAATTTCTTTTTTGGCAGCACAAAGCCCAGTAAATTTTAAAGAAGATAATAATATAACAAAGGAACGAAATATATTTAAAGAACAATCTCCAAAACGCATTAAAATTCCAACGCATTAAAAATAATGTCAGATCTGATTACGCTAGTACAATTATCACAAGGGTATCGTTACAATAGTGATTCTTTAATTTTAGCTGATTTTATTTTAAAACAAGGAATTAAAGGCGCTGTTTTTGATGTAGGTGCGGGCTGTGGTATCATAGGTATTTTACTTAAAAAAAATATTGCAAATTTAAGTTTATCTTTGATTGATATTCAAAAAGAAAATATAGAATTGATTGAAAAAAATTTAAAATCCAACAAAATACAAGGCGATATTTTTTATGATGATTTCAATCAGTTTCAAAGCATAAAAAAATTTGACTTCATAGTTTGCAATCCTCCATTTTATAGACAAGGAGCTTACAAGAGTGAAGATCAGCATAAAGCTATAAGTAAATTTCAGGAATTTTTACCCTTGCATAGCTTTTTAACTAAAGCAAATTCTATGCTTAAGCCAAATGGTACTTTGTATTTTTGCTATGAAGCTTTAGCTTTAGATGAAATTTGTTTTATTTTAAAAGATATGAAAATGAAAATAACAAAGCTTTGCTTTGTACATACACATCAAAACAAAAAAGCAAGACTTGTTTTGATACAGGTAAAAAAAGGTTCAAAATCGCCTTGTGAGATTTTACCTCCTTTTTTTGTATATGAAAATGAAATTTTAAGCAAACAAATGCAAGAAATTCACTTAAGATTTAGGTTAAAAAGTTATGATATTTGATAAAAATTTTTCTTATGCTTTTGATGAAAATGCTTGTGAGAAATGCGGTGGAAAGTGTTGCACTGGAGAAAGTGGCAATATTTTTGCAAGCAAGGAAGAATTAGAAGCATTAAGAAAGCATTTAAAATTAGAAAGCAAAGAATTTGCTGAAAAATACTTGAGAAAAGTGGGCTTTAAAATGAGTTTTAAGGAAGTCGAATTTGAAGATGGCTTTGCTTGCATTTTTTTTGATACTCAAAAAAGAAATTGCAGTATCTACGATTTTCGTCCAAAACAATGCAGAACTTTTCCATTTTGGGAATATTTTAAAACACATCAAAAGGAATTAGAAAAAGAATGTATAGGTATTTGTTATTTGTCTTAGCAGCCTTTTTTTTGGTAGCTTGTGGAAGTTCAAAAATCAATGTTGTTTATCCTGATTATACAAAATATAAAAGCAATGATTTTGATTTAAGGGTTATGAAGGCTTATAATTATGAGTATTATAAACAATACAAAGAAGCCAGAGATGAATTTTTAAGTCTTTATCAAGATTATAATAATACTAATTTTTTAGAAAATGCATTTTTACTTACTTTAGCAAACAATCTTGACAGGCAAGCAGAGTTAAATAATCTAGCAAAGCCTTATTTAAATCAAAATGACAATCTTAAGCGACTTAGTGCTCTTTATGCTTTAAATTCAAATGATATCAACAATGCTCAAAAACTTATGAAAGAACTTTTGGTAAAAAAGGATAGTGATCCTAGAAATTTAGAGCTTTACGGAGATATTTTGGTTAAAAAAAATGATTTAAAAAATGCTACAAAATACTATAGATCTGCTTATAATCAAGTGCAAAATGAAGAAATTTTATTTAAACTCATAGGAATTTATGCGATTTTGAATGATACTTTAAATATTAAAAATGTTTTAGAATTTTCAAGAAAAACCAATGGTTGCACTCTCAAAACTTGCGTCTTGCTTGCTAAAATTTATTTTGATGAAAAAAATATCGAAGCTTTAAAAAGTATATATAAAGAGCTTTATCAACTTACCAAAAATAAAAGTTTTGCATTGGCTTTGGTTGAGCTTTTAAATTCTCAAGGCAAAACAGAAGAAGCTTTAAAAATTTCTTTGCAGTATGATTTAGATGATGATATTAAACTCGCTTTGTATCAGAATTTAAAACGCTTTGATGATGCTAAAAAAATGAGTTTAGCTCTTTATCATAAAACAAAAAATAAAGAATATCTTCTACGAGCAGCAGTTTTTGAATTTGAAGCTGCAAATGAAGCTAAAAAAATCACTCCGAAAGTAATTGATTCTGTAAAAGAAAAATTCGAACAAGCTATCGATAAAGATAGCAATGCTTTGTATTTAAACTACTATGGATATTTGCTTATAGATTATGATTTAGATGTTAAAAAAGGTATAGAGCTTGTGAAACTTGCCTTAGAAAAAGATCCGCAGAATTTGTATTATTTAGATTCTTTAGCTTGGGGGTATTATAAACTAGGCGATTGTAAGCAAGCATGGGAAATTTTAAAACAAACATTAGATGATAAAGAATTTGCAAATTCTGATGAGAGCAAAGCTCATATAAAAGCGATAAAGGCGTGTATAAAACCATGATATTGGATAAAATTTTTGAAAAAACAAAAGAAGATTTAAAAGAACGCAAACTAAAACTTCCTTATGATATGTTAGGGCGTTCTTTAGCTTCAAATCCTTTCTTTCCAAAAGATGTGATTAAAGCTTTAAAAAGAGTAGAAAAAGAAGTTAAAATCATAGCAGAAGTAAAAAAAGCAAGTCCTAGCAAAGGGGTTATTAGAGAAGACTTTGATCCTTTGAGTATCGCTTTAAATTATGAGAAGAACAAAGCTGCGGCGATTTCTGTTTTGACTGAGCCACATTTTTTTAAAGGTTCTTTAGAATACTTAAGTCTTATACGCCGTTATACACAAATTCCTTTACTTAGAAAAGATTTTATCTTTGATGAGTATCAAATTTTAGAAGCTTTGGTTTATGGGGCAGATTTTGTATTGTTAATCGCTAAAATGCTAAGCATGAAAGAGCTTAAAAAACTGCTTGAGTTTGCAAGACATTTAGGTCTTGAGGCTTTGGTTGAAATTCATGATAAAGAGGATTTGAGTAAGGCTATTTTTGCTGGAGCGGATATTATCGGTATCAATCATCGTAATTTAGAGGATTTTACTATGGATATGAGTTTGTGCGAAAAACTTATCCCACAAATCCCAAATTCAAAAATCATCATCGCAGAAAGTGGTTTAGAAAATAAAGAATTTTTAGAGCATTTACAAAATTTAGGCGTTGATGCTTTTTTAATCGGCGAATATTTTATGCGTGAAGAAGATGAAGGAAAGGCTTTAAAAGCTTTGCTTTAAGGAGGGAAAATGCAGTATTTGTATGCACCATGGCGGAGTGAGTATTTTGAAAAAGAAAAAAGCGTTTGTCCATTTTGTGATTGTGCTAATAAGATCAAAAGCGATGAAGAATTAGGCGTGATTTTTAGAGCAAAGCATTGTTTTGGAGTGATGAACCGTTATCCTTATTCTGCAGGGCATTTTATGGTGATTCCTTATATACATGAAGAGCATATAGAAAATTTAAGTGATGAAATTTGGCAAGAAATGAGTTATTTTGTGCGTTTGGGGGTAAAAATTTTAAAAGAGCAAATTCATGCAAATGGAGTGAATATCGGTATGAATTTAAGCAAGGATGCAGGAGCTGGCATAGCTTTTCATTGTCATTATCATCTAGTGCCACGCTGGTCAGGAGATACAAATTTTATCACAACCATAGGAGAAACTAGGGTTTGTGGCACTAATATAGAGCAAGTTTATCAAAAACTTGTTTTGGCTTTTAAAAATGCTCAGTGAAGTTGAATTTGTAGAGTTTCAAAAAGAAAATTTCTCTCTTTTAATCGATGCAAGAAGCCCTAGAGAATTTTTGCATTCTCACTTGATAGGAGCTTTAAATTTTTATGCACTCAATGATGAAGAATATCAAGAAATAGGAACAATTTATAAGAAAAATCAAGCTTTAGCTAAGGCTATGGGTGCGAGTTATATTTGTCAAAATACCGCTAAGCATATATTAGAAATCACTCAAAATTTTCGCATAGGAGAAAAGGTGGGGATTTATTGTTCTCGTGGGGGTTTGCGTTCAAAGTCTATCGCAGTGATTTTAAGTGAGCTTGGCTTTAGGGTGGTGCGTTTAAAAGGTGGGTTTAAAGCTTATAGAACTTTTGTAACGCATTATTTCGAAAATGAAATAAATTTTGATTTTTTTGCTCTTTGTGGTAATACAGGTTGTGGAAAAACAGAGCTTTTAGAACAACTCCCACAAGCTATAAATTTAGAAAAAATGGCAAATCATTTAGGCTCGTCTTTTGGTGATATTTTAGGAAAACAACCTACGCAAAAAGCTTTTGAAGCAGAACTTTTTCACAATATTCAAAATTTAGAAAATTTTGCTTTCATAGAAAGCGAAAGTCGCAAAATAGGGGATATTATCTTACCTTTGAAATTTTATGAAAAAATGCAAAAGGCTTTTAAAATTTATTGTTTTTGTTCTTTGGAAAATCGCGTTAGAAGAATACAAAAAATTTATCAAGAAAAAATAACTCCTTTGAAATTTCAACAATGTGTGCAAAAAATCAGTCCTTATATCAGCTTAAATTTACGCCAAGATTTGCTTCAAAGTTATGAGAGAAAAGAATGGCAAAAGCTTATTACTATGCTTTTGGAGTATTATGATAAAACTTATAAAAAACCAGATAAGATTGATTTTGAGTTAAATACCGATGATATTTTAAAAGCTAAAGAAGAAATTTTAAGATATTTTAAGCTAAAAAACTACATTTTAATTTAATTTTTTATCACTTTGCAAAAAAATTATACTATTTTCTTTAAAAAAATAAAAAAAATCACAAATTTATTTTTTATTTTTGAAATTGTTATTTTTTAATTTCTCAAAGTATTGTAAATTAGGCTTTTAGATATTGTTTTTTCATTTACCCTAAATTTTTATATAAAAGTAATATTTATTACATAAATCATTTTATTTAGGGCTTTTAAATGTAGTTTTTATAGTATTTAAAAGCCAATCATGTATTTATTTTTTTGTTTAAAATATGGATATTATATTTTAATGAGAATAAAATAATAAATTTTAATTTAATTTATAATTAAGCTAAATTTAATTAGAATTGCACTCGTTTTTTGCGATGTTACAAAACATTGTTATTTTAATTTTATTTTCCAAGGACATCTATGCCAGCTATTAAGCTTTTTAACTTCATGGGGGGGGGTATAGAGAAATTTTGTTTTAAACTTTCTATTGTTACCTTCTTAAGTATCAACGCTTTTGCAGCCACTCAAGCAAATAC
>NZ_VOAR01000030.1:0-83981 GCF_008000495.1 Campylobacter sp. 2014D-0258 | reverse complement strand
TCAATGATAGCGTAGCTCAAATTGATCAAACTACTAAAGATAATGTTGAAATTGCTAATGAATCAGCTATTATTTCTAGTACAGTAAGTGATATAGCTAATAATATCTTAGAAGATGTTAAGAAGAAAAGGTTTTAATTAGTCATTCGAGCCCAAAAAAAGGGCTTGAATTTTAAAAATTTATGCTATGATTTTATATATTTTATCAAGGAAAATATATGAATTTATGGGATAAAAAGGCCAAAACTTACGCAAGATATCAAAACACTTTAAACACCATACAAAAGCAAACTTTTGAATATTTACAAAATTTAAATATTTCTTTTCAAAATAAAAGCATTATAGATATAGGATGTGGAACTGGGGTTTGGACTTTACACTTAGCTAAAGAAGCTAAAGAAATTTTAGCCCTAGATAGTGCAAATACTATGCTTGAAATTTTACAAGAAGATGCTAAAAAACTAAATCTTAACAATATAAAATGCGAAAATTTGAGCTTTGAAACTTGGATGCAAAACAATCCTAATGTTAAATTTGATCTTGCATTTTTAAGTATGTCTCCTGCTTTACAAAATGAAAAAGATTATACAAATTTCTTAAATCTAGCCAAAATAAAAATTTATCTTGGTTGGGCTGATTATAGAAAAAGTGATTTTTTAGATCCGATTTTTAAATATTTTAATACTGAATTTAAAGGTTTTTATAAAAAAGATTTAGAAAATTATTTACTAGAAAAAAATATATTTTTTCATAAGATTGTTTTTGATGAAACACGCAAAGTCCAAAGAACAAAAGAAGAGGCTATAGAAAATGCTCTATGGCATTTAAGCATGAACAAAATCACAACTTCTAAAGAAGCTGTAAGTTCTTTTGTTGAAAATGATATTATTGAAACTATAGAATCTAAAATAAAACTTTTAATTATAAATAACTTATAAAAATATTAAGCTGATATTTATTACAATTTCACTCATTATTTCAAAGGAGTTTTTAGTGGTTAAAAATTTAATCATCAAATTTGGACGCTTGATTCTTGATGCAATTGCAGCGATAAGTTTTGTTGTAGCTTTGCTTTATTCTCTTTTTATGATGTTTAGCATTGGATTTTTAGCTGGTTTATTATCGCTGATAGTCAGTTTTATTGCTTTATTTTTAAGTTTTTTTGTAATCTATCTTGTTATAGATATCAGAGATGCTCTTGTAAATAAAGCTTAAATTTTCCATCTTTAAGGTGGGAAATCAATGTTTTAATTGAAATTTTAAAATTTCTCCAGCCATATAAGGCACGACTTGATTGTATTTATCTTCATAAACATTTGGTACTTGCCATTCTTTTTCTTCTAAAGTTAAAATTTTATCTTCTTTAAATTTTAAATCATAAATTTTACAAGTATTATCGCTTAAAAATTTTTGCAAATTTTCTTCTGAGCTATTTTGCTTAAATAATTCAGCTAAAACAGGTAAAATCACTGGGGCACTAAATACACCTGCGGCACAACCGCAACACTCTTTAGTATCTTTTGGATGAGGCGCACTATCACTTCCAAACATAACTTTTTCATAACCACTAAAAGCAAGTTCGCAAAGGGCTTCTTTATCTTCGTAACGCTTGGCTATAGGCTTACAAAAAAGATGAGGATTCATTTTACCTCCGATAACATCATCTAAAGTGATGATTAAATGATGTAAAGTGATTGTCGCGTATAAATTTTCATAATCTTTTAAAAGTTCACATAAAGTTTTAGTGGTAATATGCTCCATAACAATCTTAAGTCGTGGAAAATGTTTGGCTAATTTTTCATAAATTTTAGCAAAATTACTTTCCCTGTCCATTACAAAATCATTGGTTTCACCATGCACTAGCAAAGGAATATTTAAATCACTCATAGCCTCTAAAGTAGGTTTTAAATACTCTATATCAAAACTTGAAACTCCACCATTTGAATTTGTTGTAATTCCTGCTGGATAAAGCTTAATGCCAAAAATTTCATCTTTAGCACTGTAAAGAAATTTCTCATCATAATTTTTAAAAAAAAGTGTCATTAAAGGAGTGAAATTTTCATCTTTACAAGCCTTAAGGATACGCATTTTATAAGCTTTTAGATCTTCTAAATTGCAAAGCGGAGGGATTAAATTTGGCATAATCACAGCTGCACAAAAATCTCTTGCACTCAAAGGTGCAATAAGTTCTAACATTTGGTTATCTCTTAAATGCAAATGCATATCTAAAGGATTTTTAAGTTTCATTTTTATCTCCTATATTTAGCTGATAAAATCCATTTTTAAGACGCTTAAAAAGTTTTTTTTCTTCTAAAAACTTAAAAGTAGCGATGATGGTAGGTTTACTTTGATGTAATTTTTCTTCAAGATCACTGATTTTAATCATAATAAAACCATTTTCATCGGCATTTTCACATAAAAATTTTAACAATTCAAAACGCTTTTTTCCTAAAATTTCTCGTATTAAATTTTCAAATTTCATAAGTAAATATTATATAAAATAAAGCCCCAAACAAAAAGAGCTAAAAGCACACTAAAAAACACTGCCGCACTCGCACAATCTTTAGCGATTTTTGCCTTTTCATGCCATTCGTTTGTAATCAAATCAACACAAGCTTCAATAGCCGAATTTAAAGCTTCTACAATTAAGATAAGTATTAAGACACTTATCAATAACAAATGCTCCAAAAAACTAATTTTTAAGAAAAAACTAAAAACTATCGCGGGGATAATAATGCAAAGTTCAATTCTAAACGCCATTTCATTTTTAAATAAAGCAAAAAGCCCTTCTAAAGCATATCTTGCGTTATTTAAAAAATGATATTTAGGCTTCATGGATTTGCCTTAAGTTTAGGATTTAATAAATCATATTCTGGTTCATAAACACTTGTTTTTACATCAAAATATCCTAAAAGAGTACTAAAAAGATTATCTTGAGAAAGTTTTAAACCTTTATACTCTTTAGCTAAATTCATTAAATTTTTATCATTGCTCCAAAAAATAGCAGGAATATGAGTTTGATAACTTGGTGCTATAGCATAAGGCATACCATGAAGATAAATACCATTTTCACCCAAACTTTCACCATGATCTGAAAGATAAAACAAAGAACTTTCATAGCTTTTTTGCTCTTTTAATAGTTTTATAATCTCACTTAAAAGATAGTCTGTATAAAGCAAAGTATTATCATAAGTGTTGATTAAAGCCTCGCTATCACATTTTGAAAGTTCATTAGTATCACAAGTTGGAGTAAATTTTTTAAATTCGCTTGGATAGCGTTTATAATAAGTTGGCCCATGAGAACCTTGCAAATGAAGAACTATTATATTTTGATCACTTAAATGATTTAATTTTTCTTTAAAAGGAGCGAGTAAATTTTCATCCAAATCACTAGAAAGCTTTTGCTTATAAGCTAATCTATCACAAACCCCTTTACAACCACCAGAATTATTATCAAACCATACAGCATCTACACCTGTTTTATAAAGCACATCCATCGCATTTTCTTGAAACTCTGAACTTGAATAATTTTCACGCTTAGAAATAGAAAACATACAAGGCAAACTTACCGCTGTTGCTGTTCCACATGATGAAAAATTATCAAAAAAGACTACATTATCTTTTTTGGTATAAAAATTGGTATCATTTTTAGTATATCCACCCAAAGAGTAATTTGCCGCTCTAGCGGTTTCACCCACCACCAAAACCAAAAGTTTTTTAGTGTGATTGTTTTCTCTATAAGCATCATTAGCTATAGTTTTAAATTCTGGCTTAGCTTTTACAAAACGAACATAATAGCGATATACGGCATAAATTTGATAAAAAGGAGTATTATACATTCTTATTTCATTATAGTTTCTAAAAAAAGGCAAGAAAGTTTTACTTAAAGGGATTAAAACTGCACAAACAACAATCAAACCTGATATTATATTGATAATTTTAATTTTTATATGGGATTTAAAACTACCATAATAATCAATTTTTACTTTAACAACACAAAAAACCAATAATAAAGCCAAAACAACAAATAAGATCAATTTTAAATTTAACAAATCTTTTACTTCTTTAATGTCTGTTTGAACAACATTTTGCATCATATCAGAATCTATAAGCACCCCATAAAAACTAATAAAGTAAACACTTAAAAAAGATGATATTATAAATAATATAGAAAAAAATTTAGTAAAAAACTTTATAAAAAGCAAAGAGCAAATCACGTGAACAAGTGCAAAATAGGCCACAATAAAAACAAAAGTTATAAGCCAGTTTTGTGTATTTTTTTCATACACAAAATAAAATAAATTAAAATTCAACAATACAATCATCAAAGAATTAAAAAAAGTAAACTGAAACCAAGTTAATCTAAGCATATAAATCCCACCTTCAAATTTAAGCTTTTAATTTTATTGAATTTTTTTAAATGGATTGTAGTTTTAAATCTTTTTATGTTATGATTTACACTTTTAATGAAAATTTTAAGGAAAATAATGAAACTACTTTCATGGAATGTCAATGGCTTAAGAGCTATTTGTGATAAAAATGCACTTGATTGGATAGCACAAGAACAAATTGATTTTATAGGTTTTCAAGAAATCAAAGCACATGAAGATAAATTTCCTAAAAAAATTTATGAATATCCTTTTAAACACATGTATTTTAATTCTGCTAAAAGAGCGGGGTATTCTGGGGTAATGAGTCTTTGTAATTTTAATAGCGAAGTAAAAAAATGCGAATTTTTTGATGATGAAGAAGGTAGGGTTTTAGAACACCGCTTTAAAAATATTGCACTTTTTAATATCTATTTTCCAAATGGTCAAAAAGATGAAGAGCGTTTAAATTTTAAGATGCAATTTTATGCAGATTTTTTAGTGTATTTGGATAAGCTTTTAAAGGATGGATTTGAAATTATCATTTGCGGTGATGTCAATACCGCTCATAAAGAAATCGATCTTACTCATCCAAAAGCCAATGCCAACACTTCAGGTTTTTTACCTATAGAAAGAGCTTGGATTGATGATTTGCTAAAGCTTGGTTTTATAGATACTTTTAGAGAAATTAATGGCGAAATCAAAGAAAAATACTCGTGGTGGAGCTATAGAATGAAAGCAAGAGAAAGAAATGTAGGCTGGAGGATTGATTATTTTTTCATTTCAAAGGGTTTAAAAGATAAACTTAAAAACGCTTTCATAAGAGATGATATTTTTGGCTCTGATCACGCACCTGTAGGTATAGAAATAGATATTTAATATCCCAAAAATGGGATATTATTTTTTAACGAATTTTTTTGCTTTTTCCCAAAGTCTTACACCGAGCTTTTTAGCTTTTTTGGAATTTAAATCTTTGTATTTTTCACTAGCAATTTTTTCTAATTCAAAAATTTCTTGTTTAAAACGATTTAATTTTCTTTGAGTAAGTTTGTTAAAATCATTAATCTTTGGATTTTTCTTAATATCATTTAAAACTAATATTAGTTGCTCTCTGCTTTCACCTGCAAGACGTCTAAATTTAGCAAAAAGATTATCAAGTTCATGTTCTAGCAAATTCTCAACTATACTCTTACAAGGATCATTTTGTAATTGAATCTCTTTTTTTAAAAGAGCAATAAAATCATCTTCTATACCTATTAGTTCTTTGCTTTTTAAACTAACATCTTCTTCAAAATTTGCATAAGTTAATGAAGCTTTAAATTTTTCCATTGCCAAAACAATACCATCCCTTGTGCCTTTAATCACGCCTAAACAAAGATCTTTTGCATAAGCCATAGATTCATTAGCTATTTCAAAAGCGGTATTTAAAATAATACTTGAAATTTTTAAAATTCTTTCTTTTTCAAAATGAGCTTCACAAATGGCATTATATACGAGATTTTTAGCTATTTCACTACTTGTAAGTTCTATATCTTCAGCCTTTTCTAATGTAGTTAAAAAAGCACTTTCAGCGGTTTCTTTTAAAATTCCAAGCATTTCTATATCAAATAAAATAGCATCATTTAAACCACCACTAAATTCATCACAAAAAGAACATTCTTGTAAAATATTCTCGAATTCAAAAAAATTATCGCTGATTTGATTTTTAATCAAATTCTTTTGATTTTCAATCTGTTTGTTTAATAATTCAGCTTCGCTAATATACTCATAAAGTGAATTTTGAGCATCTACAATACTCGCCTTAACCAAAGCTTTGATAACCTTTGTAACATTTTCATCATCAAAAAAATCAAGTTTTTTCAAAATAGTTAAAAATTCAACCAAAAGAGAATTTAAAACTTTTTTTGTTTCATGAGGATTATGTGAAATTTGCTTATACGCAAGATTAAAACTCAAGTCTTCAAGTAAATCACTTGCTTCATCTTTACCGAGATTTGATAAAGAATTTTCAAAAATAATTAAAGTATTTTTCATTTTTCCTTCTTTCTTAAAGTACAAATTTTGCTTTAGCTTTTAATTTATCAAATATATCCAAACGATCTTTTTTGCTATCAACATAAACATTTAACAAATAACTTTGATATTTTCCACTCGCACTTGAATTCGAATGTTTAAATTTATATTCTCTTTGACCTAAAATTTCTTCAAAAATTTCACTTGCCTTAACATGCACCTCAAAAATCACCTTATAATCCCAAAAAGTAGGATAATTGATCTGAGGTTCTTTTTTAAGATCGCACAAATTTACCACTTTTACCTCCTTCTTTGCTTTCAAGCACTATATCCGTAATTCTCATTGATTTATCTATAGCCTTGATCATATCATATATAGTTAAAAGTCCTATACTAACTCCACTTAAAGCTTCCATTTCAACACCTGTTTTACCTTCACACTTAACTGTTACAATAAGCTTAAATGCACATTCTTTAACAAATTCCACAATATTAGTTTCAACTTTAGAAAGCATCAAAGGATGGCACATAGGAATAATTTCACTTGTTTTTTTAACCCCCATTATAGCCGCAACAATAGCTGTTTGAAGAACAGGACCTTTTTTTGCGGTATTGTTTTTAATTACATCAAAAGCTTCTTGACTCATATATATTATACCACTAGCTGTGGCTATTCTTAAAGTAATATTTTTATCGCTTACATCTACCATTTTAGGATGATTTTTTTCATCTAAATGACTTAATTTCATAAATTCACCTTTTAAAAAATTATAAAAATTATAGCAAAACCAAACAAATTTAAGATAAAATAAGCTTTGTATTTTTATTTAAGGAGAAAACAATGGCTTATGAAGATGAAGAAGATTTAAATTACGATGATTATGAAAACGAAGATGAAGAATATCCACAAAATCACCATAAAAATTATAATTACGATGATGATGATTATGAATACGATGATGATAACAATGATGATGATTTTTATGAGATGGATTAAGAATGAGCAAAACCCTTAACCAAAAAGATATAAAAGTTTTAGGACTTTCATCATTAGGTGGAACTTTAGAATTTTATGATTTTATTATTTTTGTATTTTTTGCAAATTATATTTCAACAAACTTTTTTCCAAAAGATTTAAGTAGTTTTTGGCAAATGTTTAATACTTATGGAATATTTGCAGCTGGATATTTAGCACGTCCTTTAGGGGGTGTGATACTGGCACATTTTGGAGATAAATTTGGACGCAAAAGAATGTTTATGATTAGTATTTTGTTAATGGTTATTCCAACTTTTACTCTAGCTTTTATTCCAAATTATGAAAGTATAGGTTTTCTTTGTATTGTGCTTTTAGTTTTTATACGCATTTGTCAAGGTATAGCTATAGGCGGGGAACTCCCTGGAGCTTGGGTTTTTGTATACGAACACGCACCACAAGGTCAAAAAAGAACTTATTTGGGAATTTTAACCGCTTCGGTTGTAGGTGGAATTTTATTAGGTAGTTTGGTTTTTTTAATTATGAATAAAATTTATACCCAAGAAGAACTTCATGAATGGGCTTGGAGAATTCCATTCTTTTTAGGTGGAATTTTTGGGATTATTTCTGCTTATTTGAGAAAATTTTTAAGAGAAACTCCTGTTTTTGAACAAATGAAAAAAGACAAGGCTTTAGAAAAATTTCCTTTAAAAGAAGTGTTTAAAAAAGCTAAAATGGGAATTGTTCTTTCTATGATGATTACTTGGGTTTTGACAGGTTGTATTGTTGTAATGATTTTGCTTATGCCTAGTTATATGGCAAAAATACTTCAAATTAATACTTCTATACAAACCTATCTTCAAATAGGTGGAATTTTGCTTATTTGCCTAGGGTGTATTATAAGTGGAATTTTAGCGGATAAAATAGGCGTTATTAAATCTTGTGTATTTTTTAGTGTTTTTTTTGGAATTGCAAGCTTGCTTTATTTTAATACTTTATATAGACAAAATGCTGATTTTAACCTAGTAGCTTGCTTATATTTACTTGTATGTTTTTTTAGCGGAGTGATGAATTTTTGCCCTTTAATAATGAGTGAAGTATTTGATGCAAAAATTAAATTTTCAGGACTTTCTTTTTCATATAATATTGCTTATGCTATAGCTGGAGGTTTAACTCCGCAACTTGCTTTTTTCTTGCATAGTTTTGCCTTAAATAATTTAAGTAATTTTTGGCGTTTTTCTTTGGGACTTTATGTTTTCTTTTTGGCTATTATAGCTTTGCTATGTGCATTTATTTTTTCTTATCTTAATAATACCCAACGCACATACTCTCAGTGATTTTAATACGCTTTTCAAAAGGAGCTGGGCTAAAAAAATGGCATTTTTCTATATAAATATGCTGATGATAATTTAGCCCTAAAAAATCATAAAATTTTTTTAAATTAACAAATTTAATCCCACAAATTTCCTTAAGCTCTAAAAGTTTATAAATAGAAGAATTATTTTTTTCCACTAAATGAGAGGGAGCTAATCCAGTAAAAGAACAAAAAGCACTTGCCAATACAAAACCATTTAAACCACTACATTGCCTTAAAGCTTGCTGATGTTTTTCTAAAATGCAATTTCTATGCAAAAATATAATTCTTGTTCCTTGATATCTACCTATTTCTGCATTTTTCCAAAATTTATAAGCATTTTTTGAAATTCCAGCAAAACGATGAAATTCAGCGTTTAAAATATAGTGATCTAAAAATTCATTAGGAGGTAAGATTAAACTTTTCATCACTACAATTTAGAGCCTTAAAAAGGCTCTTTAATCTTCTTTGTTTAAATTTTCCTTAGCTTTGTTAGGAAGCTTAGATAAAAGATTGTTTAAATCAAAATTAATTCCTTGAGTTTTTGCCTCTTTAAGTAAAGCAACTGCAGCTTTTGCGTTAAATGGAGAAGAACCATCATGCGGAGCAAAAAGATGATCTGTTATTGCTAAAGCATAAGCGGATTTTTTCACTTTTTCGCGAGCAGCATGAGGAGTGCGAACAAAACATATACTTTCAATCAAAACATCATCAAAATTCCAACGATGTAACAAAAATCCCAAGAAAGAAATATGATCTACGCCTAAAAATTCATTCTCCGCTAAAGCAAGATTTTCATTTTTATTTAAAAAAGCTAAAAAATCCTTATCCTTATGATTTTGTATAAGAAAATTTGAAAAAATAACAATACCAAGCCTTAAAAGCATTGCACAAGGAACTAAAAGATGAGAAAGTTTTTTATCTTCATCATTAAGCCAATTTGCGATAAAAGTTGCCTCTTCATTGCACGTTTTTAAAAAATTTTGAGTATTTAAACCATAAGGTGAAACGTCTATTTTAAAATTATCTCTAATGGAGTCAGCCATAACTATATTGATGATATTACCAACGCCTAATAAAGTAATCACTTGATTTATGGTTGTAATTTCCCTTGTAAAACCATAATAAGGAGAATTTGCTAATTGCAAAAGCTTAGCCGTCATCAACGGATCACTTGAAATGATTTCAGCAACTTTCATGGTTTCTATATTTGAATTAGCCTCGCTCACATATTTTCTTAACTTACTTACAGTATCGGGTAAAGGTGGCAATACTTCAACGCTTTTTAATAAAAGCTCATTCATATCTCCAATCATATTTAATTTATCCTTAATTAATATTATTATAATTTGCAATTATATCTAAATTTTAATTTACTTATTGCATTTTTTATGACTTAAGGTATAATAAAAATTACAAATAAATGTCGAATTTATGGTGTCTTGATTTAGTTAACTAGTAATTAAAAAATAGTTTTAATGGAGTAAAATTGATGTTTTTTTAATTTTAAAAATAAAAGCTCAACAAAAAAAGAAGAAGTAAAAAAGTTTTAGAAGCTCTATATCTTCAATAAAATGAACTTGAAGAAAAATTAAAAAAAATAAACATCAAGCCAAAATTAATTATAGGCTTTGTGTCAATCAACTTAATCTAGCGATCATAGGAAATAAGATTCAAAATTCTATAAATGAGCAATGTGATATCATCTTAAGCAGTGCTACTGATTTATTATGCAACCTTGATTCTAACTCAAACATTGAAAACAGTCCTTATAAACAAAATATCCAAGGAATAAGCTTGATACTTTTTAGTGAAGATATGATAGAAAATCTTTGCACAAATAAAATCAAGCTTTTTAGTGATATAAAAGATTATACAGAAAGAAAAAAACTGATAGAAAAAGAAGTTTTATTTATAAATATACCTTTTGAAGCACACTGCATAAATACTTTGTATTATTTAATTTATGATGGTTTAAGTCAAAGCGAAAGTTCTCTTTTAGAACTTTTGTACAAACACAACCCCTATCCTTGTGCTTTAGTAGGGGGTGGGTCTAGCGGAAACATGGACTTTAGCGGAGCATTTATATTTTATAATGGAGAAATATTAAAAAATCAAGCTTTAAGCATACATGTTCAATTTAAACCTAAATACCGTTTTAATTTAATGAAGTCTCAAAATTTTAATCCTCAAAGCAATATCACCTTTACCATACTTGATGTAAGCTTATATGATAAAACCGTACGCGAATTGATTAATAAAAAACCTTTCCGGTTGAAGCTTTATGTAATTATTTTAACTGCACTTTTGAAGAACTTAAAAATAAAATGCAAGAATATACTTTTGCTTTAAAAATTGGAGAAGACTGTCTTATTTCCCCTATGGAAATCAACTCAAATAAAACATTATTTAGTTATTGTGATATAGAAAGCGCTCAGGAATTAAGCTTGGCTTAAAAAAACAAATTTTATTGAAGCTATAAAAAAGATTATGAAAAATTTTCTCTTAATGAACCAAAACCACTAGGAGCAATTTTTAACGATTGTATCTTAAGAAGACTTCACAACAAAGAACATTTAAATCAAATCCATTTTAATGATTTTCCTATAGTTGGTTTTTCTAGTTTTGGAGAAATTTATGGAGCGGGAATTGCAAAAAGTTTAGTGGCAATATTTTTTTATGAAGTTGAAAATTTTAATGATTTCAAACTTAGATATTTAAAAACTTTCATACAAAAATACAGTGATTTTAAATACTATTATCTTAATATAAAAGGTCAAAAACTAGAAATGACAAATGAGATTAATAAAATAATCTTAAATCAACTCAAATGTTATGAAGATGTTCTAGTTAAATTAAATTAATACTAAAAAATTAAGAATTTCAAGAATCAAAAATCTTGAAATTCTTACACTAAAAATTAAAGTGCTTTTTTTGCGGCCTCTGCAATTTTTGCAAAAGCAGCAGCATCATTCATAGCTAAATCTGCTAGAATTTTTCTATCAAGTTCAATACCTGCTTTTTTAAGACCATTGATAAATCTTGAATAACTTAAATCATTGAGTCTGCAAGCAGCATTGATACGCACAATCCAAAGACGGCGGAAGTCTCTTTTTTTACGGCGTCTATCACGATAAGCATAGACTAGACTTCTTTCTAATTGTTCTTTTGCTTTTCTAAAATGTTTGCGTCGTCCACTATAAAAACCACGCGCTAATTTTAAAACTTTTTTATGTCTGCGGCGTCTAACAACACCTGTTTTTACTCTTGCCATTTTTATTTCCTTTCATAAAGTGGCGTCCAAATTTGGAGCTTGCCCTTGAAATTTTATCTCAGAGGGGAGTTTGAATGACTTTTAGTCAAAAACTTAAATTCCTAGCATTTTTTCAACAGCTTTTACATTTGTGCTATGCACATATTTAGCTGTGCGAAGATCACGCATTCTTTTTGCAGGTTTTTTAGTCAAAATATGACTTCTAAAAGCTGAGCCTCTTTTGATTTTATTTTTACCTACTTTGAAGCGTTTAACTGCGCTTTTAACGCTTTTCATCTTTGGCATACGCTTTCCTTTATTTAGATAAATTTTTATTTTCAAACTTTAAAAGAAAAGATAAATACTATCAAATTTTTTCTAATTTTTGACTGAATTTAATTTTTAAAAAACTTGGCACACATTTTGCTTATAAAAAAATCAGCAATATTTTGGAAAGATTTAAAATGACTATAAATTCGGCAAATCCATATCAAAATTTAACCTTATCTAATCCTTTGCAGAATAGCTCTGCTCTAAATTTGATTAAAGATAGCAAAGCCTTAGATCAAAAAGGAAATGAAAATAGCTTAGAACAATTAAGTTATATTTTTAATAATATCACTTATGCTAGTGAATTTGGATTTAGAATCAATGAAGAAGGTTTTTTTGATAAAGATTTAAATAAAATTGCAAATATACCAGAATCTTATGATATCAACATTAAAAGCGTTAGAAGCATAGCGAAAGAACTCGCAAAACAAGATGAAAATTTAAACTACAATAAAATTGATCTACCTTATCTTTTAAATAGCTATCATAGTTCATTAAAATCTATAAATTCAGAATTTTTACAAGATGATAATGCTTATTTAAGTCGCGATCTTATTTCAAAACTATCATCAGGTTTTTCAACAGATAATGGAGAATTTTTAGGCCAAATTTCAAGAATTTACAACAATCAAGAAGAAATTGATTTGGCATTAAGTAATATCACAAATTTAAATACTTTAATGTTAGATAATAAAATAACTAATTTTCACTTTGATAAAGCCATAGAAAACACTTCTTCTAATGAAATTTTAAAACCTTATTTAACTAAAAATGCAGAAGTATCAAAATCTGGTCTTTTAATGAATTTTATCTACCATGATATAAAAACTCAAAACGAAAAAGAATTTAACTTTTTTATGAAACCTGCCACTTTAGAACTAAGCTCTCATCAAAATTTACAAAAAATTCTCAAGGGCGAAACAGATATAGAAGATTACATCAAAAAAGAAAATGAAAAAAAGATGAGTTTTGATCTTTATCTTTATGTGAATGGCGTAGATAAAAAAACAAGTACTCAAGATAAACTATCTGTATTTTTTCAACAATATATTAACTACCAAAAAGATATGGATTTAAGAGAATTTGCAAATTCAAGTTCAATATTTCAAATTTATATCGATCAAAATCGCAATGATTTTGATGCTCTTAAAAAACAATATCAAAACCAAAGTCAAGATACGCAAAGATTAGAAGAAGCAAATCAACTACGTTCTAGCTCTATAGAAAATTTTTTAGATCGTCGTCAAAAACAAGCAAATATAAATAAAATTTTAAACTCTTATATGTCTGTGATGGTTTAAAATAATTTTTTAAAAAATATATAAATTATAAATACTTTAATAATAATAATTTTTATATAATTAATTAATAAAATTTTAAGTATTATAGCATTATAATCCGCTCTCGAAAAATATAAATATAAAAGTACTCAAAACCATGATTTATAATGAAAAAATTATTTCAATGAATAATGATCTTTTAGATCATCAACATAAAGAACTTTTTGAAATTTCTAAAAAACTCTCTTTAATGAACCAATGTCATGTTGGAACAAAAGAATTAAAAATTGTCTTAAGAGAGTTGTTGATAATGATCAATAGACATTTTTCAGATGAAGAAACCTTTATGAGAAAAATAGAATATCCTTATATCAACCATCATACAAGAATTCACAGAAAAATTATCTTAGAAATTGAAGAAATTATCATCAGTGAAGCTAAATTTGTAAATATAATGACCGAAAAATTAAATCTCGTTGTTCAAGATTTTATCTTTAAACATACAGCCAAAGAAGATTCAAAAATAGTAAAGTATTACGAAGAAAAATTTAAGAAATAGTATTTCTCATTTTTGCTATATAAAATTCACAAAATATTTCACTTTAAAATTTTACTTTAGCATTTTATTTTTGTTATAATTTTTAACCTAATTTTTATAAATTTTTGTTATTATCCGTTTTCAAATAAAGATAAAAAATATCCTAATTAAAATTAAGGATAAATTAAGGATTTTAAAGTGAAAGTATATTTAGATAACAACGCAACGACAATGCTTGATCCTAATGCTTATGAGTTGATGCTACCTTTTTTAAAGGATATATATGGAAATCCAAATAGCCTTCATCAATATGGAAGCGCAACACATCCTGCCTTAAGAGAAGCTTTGGATAAACTTTATGCAGGACTTGGAGCAAATGACTTAGATGACATAGTTATAACCTCCTGTGCGACAGAAAGCATTAACTGGGTGCTTAAGGGTGTGTATTTTGATTACATTTTAGATAAAGAACGCAATGAAGTGATTATTTCTAGTGTAGAACACCCTGCTGTTACTGCTGCTGCTTATTTTTTAAAAAGTCTTGGAGTAAAAGTCATAGAACTTCCTGTAAATGAAGAAGGAGTTTCTACTGTAGAAGATTTGCGTAAAGTGATTAGCGATAAAACAGCACTTGTAAGTGTTATGTGGGCAAATAATGAAACAGGTATGATTTTTGATATTAAAGCGATGGCAGAACTTGCGCATGAATTTGGTGCTCTTTTTCATACAGATGCTACTCAAGCAGTAGGTAAAATAAAGGTTAATTTAACTCAAGTAGGAGTTGATTTTGCTTCATTTTCGGCACATAAATTTCATGGACCAAAGGGTGTGGGTGGACTTTTTATAAAAAAAGGACTTAAGCTTACTCCACTTTTACACGGTGGAGAACACATGGGTGGTCGTAGAAGCGGAACTTTAAATGTACCTTATATAGTGGCTATGGGCGAGGCTTTGCGTATTGCAAATACTATGCTTGATTTTGAAGATTCTCATATACGCCGTTTAAGAGATAAACTAGAAGATCAAATTTTAGCCCTGCCTGATACAACAGTGGTTGGAAAAAGGGAACACCGTGTGCCTAATACAATCTTAGCAAGTATTAAAGGAGTTGAAGGCGAAGCAATGCTTTGGGATTTAAATAAAAATGGTATAGCTGCAAGTACGGGCTCAGCCTGTGCAAGTGAAGCTTTAGAAAGCAATCCTATTATGGAAGCTATCGGTGCGGAGCATGATTTAGCGCATACAGCTTTAAGGCTTTCTTTGTCACGTTTTAACACTGAAGAAGAAATTGATTATGCAGCAAAACAAATTAAAAATGCAACACAGAGATTAAGAGCAATTTCTTGTACTTATGCTTATAATCCAAATAATTACAAATAAGGATGAAAAATGGGAAAAAATAGTTTAATTGGTGGATCCATTTGGGATGAGTATTCACAAAAAGTTCAAGATAGAATGAATAATCCTCAACATATGGGAGAATTTAGTGAAGAAGATGCTAAAGCACGCAATGCAAAATTAATCGTAGCTGATTTTGGCGCAGAAAGTTGCGGCGATGCGGTAAGACTTTTTTGGCTTGTAGATGAAAAAACTGATAAAATTATCGATGCAAAATTTAAAAGTTTTGGTTGTGGTACAGCTATAGCAAGTAGTGATACTATGGTGGATCTTTGTATAGGAAAAACTGTAGATGAAGCAGTAAAAATCACAAATTTAGATGTGGAATTTGCTATGCGTGATAATCCAGAAACTCCAGCTGTTCCACCTCAAAAAATGCACTGTTCGGTTATGGCTTATGATGTAATCAAACAAGCAGCAGCACATTATAAAGGCATAAGTCCTGAAGATTTTGAAGATCAAATTATAGTTTGTGAATGTGCTAGAGTAAGTCTTGGAACTATTAAAGAAGTGATTAAACTTAATGATTTGCATAGCGTAGAAGAAATCACACAATACACTAAAGCGGGTGCTTTTTGTAAATCCTGTATCAAACCAGGCGGACATGAAAAAAGAGATTATTACCTTGTAGATATTTTAGCTGAAACTAGAGCTGAAATAGATAGAGAAAAACTCAAAAATACAATGAAAAGCGATGTGGCTTTTGATGAAATGACCGTAGTGGGACAATTAAAAGCAGTTGAAAGTGTTTTAGATGCTGAAATTCGCCCTATGCTTCATAATGATGGTGGAGATTTGGAAGTGATTGATATACAAAAGGCTGAAGGTGCAGCAATTGATGTTTATATTCGTTATCTTGGTGCTTGTAGCGGTTGTTCTAGTGGAAGTGGCGCAACACTTTATGCTATTGAAACAATTTTACAAGAAGAATTAAGTCCAAATATACGCGTTATGCCGGTTTAATAAAATAGCAAGATAAAACCTTGCTATTTTATAGCTTTTGCTTGCAAATCAAGGGGTGGTAAATTTTCTATATAAATACTACGACTTGGGAAAGCAAAAGTTAAACCATTTTTTTCAATTATACGCATAAACTCAAGCATTAAACTTTGTCTAGCTTCTCTAAAATCTTTTCCGCCTATTTCTTTGGTATAAAAATAAAGCTCTATATTAATACTACTATCTGCAAATTCACTTAAAGCCACATAACAAGCATTTTTATAGCCTTCTAAATCATTAATAGATACAAGATTTTGACGATATTTTGTTGTATGATCACCATATTTTAATGCGCTATCCTCATCGTGAGCTACTAAATCACTTGTATGCAAAAATTCTCTTAGATCTTTTACGCATTGTTCTAGTTTTTCAGGAGTAGCATCATAACCAACACCCAAATACATTCTAACATGGCGACCCATGCGTCTTTTACTCCAATTTTTGATATTAGCTCCCATAATAGTTGAATTTGGTAAAAATACAAGACAATTATCAAAAGTTCTAATAGTAGTTTTTCTAAGTCCTGTTTCAACCACTGTTCCTTCTATGCCTGAAACCTCTACCCAATCTCCTTGATTAAAGCTATTATCAAAAAGTAAGAGTATAGAAGCAAAGAAATTTGCAATGATATCTTTCGCCGCTAAAGCAACAGCTAAACCACCAATTCCCAAAGATGCAATAATAGCCGAAATATTAAAACCAAGTTGAGCAAGAATATATAATAAAGCTATAATAATAATGACAAAATATAAAATTTTAATAATTAAATTGACAACTTCTTTTTTTCCACTTTTTTGAGCAAGTTTAGAAACCAATACCACGCCATAACCATCAAGCATTCTTAAAATAAGCCATGCAATTAAAACTGCATAAACTATATGAAAAAAATTACTTAAATTTACACTCAAAGGTGCAGGATAAGTTGCTATAGTAAGACAAAGAGAAATAGCATAGACAATCAACAAGAAGCCTATGGGTTTTTTAATATTCTCAATAAAAATGACTTTAATATCATCTACATCATTTTTATTTCTATAAAAAAACTGAACAAGGAAAAAATATACTATATTTGCAAAAAAACGTCTTAAAGATGTAAAAAATACTAAAACCAAAGCAGAAATTACTATTTTTCCGATATTAACAAAACTTACCCCAATTGCCTCATTTATACGATCTATCCAAACTTGAAGCTCGAGTAATGAAAAAATATAATTACTTTCAAGCAAATCTGCATTTGAGCGTAAATACTTAAGAATTTCAGAATAAGAATCTACAGCATTACTGATATATCTTTCTTTTAGGGTAATTTTTTCTAATTCTTCTGGATTTGTAATTTTGCTTTTAAAACTATCTAAATTAACATTAGAAGAATTTTGTAAATTTTCCATTGCCTTATCAACAGTAGCAATCAAATCTTCACTGCTTGCTGTATTTTTAAAAAGTTTTTCCACTTCAAACAAAGAAGAATAAAAACTTTCCACAATATTAAAATAAACTAGATTAAGAGTGGCATCTGTATAAATGTAAGGCTTATTAATATTCTTTTTTTGAACATCTAGTAATTTTTCTTTTGCTTTTAAAAATCTAGCCACTGCCTCTTCATTAATCTTTTGTCCTACTATCATATCGGGTATTTTTGCTAAAATAGTCTTTTTGTCTTTTTCAAATTCACTTAAAATACCATTAAAAGTGCTTGAATTTTCATCATTGTTTTTCTTAAATTCTTTAATTTGATTGTTAAGATCAACATATTTTTCAACTAAAGCATAAATTCCTTCATCTTCTTTACTAATATTCGCATCAATAAATTTAAATTCTTGTGCTCCAAGGTATAAAATAAAAAAACATAAACTAAAAATAATTTTCTTCATTGAACTTTCCTATCCTGTATTAAAGTAAAAATTTTTGCTTTAAAATCATACTCATAAATTTCACCTGTCTCTATAATATAATACCAAGCATGTACTTCTATTTTTCCTTCATCTAAAGCTTCTTGCACGCCTGGATAAGTAAGTATATTTTGCAAAGAATTTACCAAATTTAATTTTTCTGTAAGCCATGAACGCATAGCCAAATCGTCTCTTGCAAAAATCATTACATCTTTTTTTATCGGATCTAACATAGTAAGCCATTTTTTCACATTAGGAATTTTATTTAACTCTTCATCAGAATAATAAAGAGCATTGCAACCTCCACAATTACTATGGCCACAAACGACGATATTTTTAATATGCAATGAATTTAAAGCATACTCTATTGCTGAAGTTGTCGCTAAGTAATCTTCCCCAATGCGATAAGGTGGAACTATATTTGCAATATTTCGTATTACAAAAAGCTCACCTGGACCCGTATTGGTGATCAAATTTGGAATTACTCTAGAATCAGAACAACCTATAAAAAGAGTATGGGGATTTTGCTTATTTTTTAGACTTTCAAAAAGTTCTTCATGCTCCTTAAAGTCTTCTTGCATAAACTTAATCGCACCACTAATAAGATTTTCCATAAAACCAACCTGAAACTAAAATCTTGAAATTATAACAAAATTTCAGCAAAGATTTCATTTAATCATATAGATATTATATAAATTAACTTTTTATTTAGTCTAATATGTTAGATTTCACTCAAGATTTTAAAAAATCTAACAATTTTGCAAGGAGAATTTTATGAGTCTTTATGATAGAGACTACTCAAGATCAAAAGAATTTGAAAATACACGCTCAAGCGAATTAAGTATTTTTATTAAACAAACTTATCAACTTTTTGCTGCTTCATTATTAGCTGCAACAGTAGGTGCGTATGTAGGAATTTTTGCTTTAGCATCATTTTTTATACAATCACAAGTAACTTTTTGGATCCTTTTTGCTGTTGAAATCGGACTTTTATTTGCTTTGCAATGGAAAAAAAGAGAGGCTCCATTAAATCTTGTTTTACTTTTTGGTTTTACTTTCTGCTCAGGTTTAACTCTTACACCTTTGCTTATTTCAGTTTTAGCTCTACCAGCTGGAGGAATTATCATCGCTCAAGCTTTTGCTTTAACAACGGTTGCTTTTGCAGGACTTAGCGTATTTGCTATGAATACAAAAAAAGATTTTACTGTTATGGGCAAAGCTTTATTTATAGTATTGATCGTTATTGTAGCAGCATCTTTACTAAACCTTTTCTTCCAAAGCAGTATAGTTAATCTAGCTATTTCAGCAGTAGCTGCAATATTATTTTCATTTTACATTCTTTATGATACGCAGAATATTATCCGCGGAAATTATGAAACTCCAATCGAAGGTGCAGTAGCACTTTATCTTGATTTTGTTAATCTTTTCGTATCTTTACTTAATATCTTAAGAAGCTTCAATAGCAGATAAATTTTTGTGGGATTTTTCTCACAAAAACTTTTCAAGTTTCAAAACTTTTCAAGTTTTATTTAGCTAAAATAATCATTTAAAAATTAACTTTTAGGAATTTTCAATGATCACTCTTTTAATCATTTTACAATTTATCATCGTTGTAGTTATTTGTATAGCAGTTTTACTTCAAAAAAGTTCAAGTATAGGACTTGGAGCTTATAGTGGAAGCAATGAAAGTTTATTTGGCGCCAAAGGACCAGCTGGATTTTTGGCAAAATTTACCTTTGTTATGGGAATTTTACTTATTGCAAATACTATTGGTCTTGGTTATTTATACAATAAAGCTAGCAAAGACTCTCTAGCAGAGAAAATTAAAGTAGAAAACAACAATACTACTATTCCAAGTGCTCCTATTGTGCCTGCTACCCCAAACACAAATTCTATCGCTCCAAGTGCACCACAACTTCCAAGCGATGTTAATTCAAGTAAATAATTAAAGGAAATGATAATGCTAAATGAAATTTTTAACAAACAAAAAACCCAAAGTGAAAAATCTTTAGAAGCCTTAAAAAAAGACTTCACCACTTTAAGAACTGGAAAAGTTAATACCCATATTTTAGATCATATTACAGTGGATTATTATGGAACTCAAACTCCTTTAAATCAAGTAGCAACTGTTTTAGCAAGTGATGCTTCAACTATTAGTATTACTCCTTGGGAAAAACCTTTACTAAAAACCATAGAAAGCGCTATTGCAGCTGCAAATATCGGTGTAAATCCAAACAATGACGGCGAAAGTGTAAAATTATTTTTCCCTCCGATGACTAGAGAGCAAAGAGAAGAAAATGTAAAACAAGCTAAAGCTATGGGTGAAAAGGCAAAAGTTTCTATAAGAAATATACGCAAAGATGCCAACGATGCAGTTAAAAAACTAGAAAAAGATAAGGCAATAAGCGAAGATGAAGCAAAAAAAGCTTATGATGAAGTGCAAAAACTTACCGACACCTATACAACAAAAATTGATGAGAGTGTAAAAAACAAAGAAAGTGAACTTTTAAAGGTTTAACGATGAATTTAGAGCAAATTTATAAAGATTGTGGTGCTTATTTAGAAGGGCATTTTTTACTAAGTTCAGGCAAACATTCGCAGTTTTATCTTCAAAGTGCAAAAGTTTTAGAGGATCCAAAATTAGCAGCAAAACTTTGTGATGAACTTGTAAAGATTATTGCAAGCTATAAGATAGAATTTGATAGCATTTGTTCTCCTGCTTTAGGTGGAATTTTAGCAGGTTATGAGCTTGCAAGAGCTTGTAGTAAACGTTTTATCTTCACTGAAAGAGTAAATAAAGAAATGACTTTAAGACGCGGTTTTGAAGTAAAAAAGGGTGAAAAATTTATAATTTGTGAAGATATCATTACTACAGGTGGTAGTGCTTTAGAGAGTGCAAAAATCATTGAAAGTTTAGGTGGTATTGTTGTAGGTTTTGCAGCATTGGCAAATCGTGGTTTTTGTGCAGTAGAAAATTTAAAATCTCCAAGAAAAGATAATGCGAAATTACCTGAAAATTTACCACTCTTTACTCTAGGAAATTTTGAATTTGAAATTTATGATGAAACAAATTGTCCACTTTGTAAAAAAGGGAGTAAAGCTATAAAACCAGGAAGTCGTGGAAATTAAATGAAAACTAAAGCAAAAATTAGCTCTAGATGGCTAAGATTTAGAGCTTTGCTTATAGATATTTTTCTTATTTATATTCCTATTTTGTATTTATTTTATTTTCTATTAGGCTCTAAAGAAGCTTTTTTAAACAACCATTTTATCACAACTTTATGTACTTTTTTATTTGGCTTGATTCAAGCTATTTTTTTAACAAAAAAGGCACAAAGCCCAGGTCTTAAAGCATATGATTTATATCTTATTGATATAAAAACGGGAAAGAAACTAAGTTTTCTTAGAATTTTACTAAGATATGTGATATTTATTATAAGTTTTGGCTTACTCTTTGGTTTATTTGTCAGTTTTGTAAGAAAAGATCGTTTAAATTTACACGATATTTTAACTCAAAGTTGTATAGCTACCAAAGCATAAAGAAAGGTTAAAAATGCAAAGAAAAAGAATTTACAATCCAAGCTCAAACGAAACCCTAGGAGATCGTAAAGTTTTTGATGGTAACCCACATGGAATTTTAAATTTCACTAAGGCAAAATATACTTGGGCTTTAAAACTTTGGGATTTAATGGAGGCAAATACTTGGTTTCCAAAAGAAGTGGATACAACTAAAGATGCACTTGATTATCGCTGTAATTTAACTGTAGGTGAAAAAAGAATGTATGATTTGGTTTGGAGTCAGCTTATTTCTATGGATAGTTTTCAAACCAATAATTTAGCAGACAATATCAACCCTTACATCACAGCTCCTGAAATCAATGCGGTTTTAGCACGCCAAGCTTATGAAGAGGCAAACCATTCAAAATCTTACGCTGTTATGGTTGAAGCGATTTGCGATAATACAGATTTGATTTATGAAATGGAAAAGCATGATGAAACTTTGCGTGAAAAAAATGACTTTATTTCAAGCATTTATGAAGAATTAGCAGGCGATGTAGATGATAATAAACTTCTTTTGGCTATGGTGGCAAATCAAATTTTAGAAGGAGTATATTTTTATAGTGGTTTTACTGCCATTTACGCACTTGCACGTGCAGGAAAAATGCTAGGTTCAGCACAAATGATCCGCTTTATCCAAAGAGATGAAATCACACATCTTTTATTATTTCAAAATATGATCAATTCAGTACGCAAAGAAAGACCTGATTTGTTCCATGATGAAAATATCAATAAAATTTATGATATGTTTAAAAAAGCTGGAGATCTTGAGATCAAATGGGGTAAATACATCACTCAAAATCAAATCATGGGCTTTACTGATGATATCATAGAAGAATATATCCATTATCTTGTAGATCAAAGATTAAGTGCGATCAATTTAGATAAGTTATACAATGCAAAACATCCTATTAAATGGGTAGATGATTTTTCAAAATTTAACGATCAAAAGAGCAATTTCTTTGAAAGTAAAGTAACGAATTATTCTAAGGGTAGTATAAGCTTTGATGACTTCTAAAACTTCTTTAGCCTTACTTTGTGATTTTTATGAATTTACAATGTCTCAAGGCTATTTCAAAAACAATAAAAAAAATCAAATTTGTTATTTTGATATATTTTTTAGAAAAATTCCAGATTCAGGTTCTTTTGCTATTTTTGCAGGTCTTGAAGATATTTTAGACTTTGTTGAAAATTTGAGTTTTGATGCAGAAGATATAGAATTTTTAAGAAAACAAGGTATTTTTGATACAGAATTTTTAGATTTTTTAACTAACTTTAAATTTAAGGGTGAAATTTATGCTATGCGCGAAGGAGAAGTGATTTTTCCAAACGAACCTTTACTTTGCGTTAAAGCTACAACCATAGAAGCACAGCTTTTAGAAACTTTTTTACTTTTAAGTTTAAACCACCAAAGCCTTATTGCTACCAAAACCAATCGTATCGTGCGTGCAGCTAAAGACAGTAAAATTTTAGAATTTGGTTCACGCAGAGCACAAGGAAGTGAAGCAGCCTTAAAAGGAGCAAGAGCAGCTTTTATAGGAGGTTGCATAGGAAGTGCTTGTACTTTAGCAGGAAAAATTTATAATATCCCTATCAATGGAACTATGGCACATTCTTGGGTGCAAATGTTTGAAAATGAACTTGAAGCTTTTAAAGCTTATGTGAAAATTTATCCAAAAAATCCTGTTTTTTTGATCGATACTTATGATTGTCTAAATAGCGGACTTAAAAATGCGATTAAAGTTTTTAAAGAATTTGGTATCCAAGAAGGCGGTGTCAGAATAGATTCTGGAAATTTACTTAAGTTGAGTTTGAAAATCAGACAAGAACTTGATCAAGCAGGACTTCAAAAATGTAAAATCATAGTTTCTAACGCCCTTGATGAATGGAGTATTAAAAAACTCAAAGAACAAAATGCACCTATTGATATCTTTGGTGTAGGCGAAAGATTGATCACTGCTTCAAGCGATCCTATTTTTAGTTGCGTTTATAAACTCGCAGCCTTAGAAGATCAAGGCATAAAACCTAAAATCAAAATCAGCGAAAATAACGAAAAATCAACCCTACCTCATTTTAAAAAGCTTTTTAGGGTTTATGATAAAAACACGCAAAAAATCCTTTTTGATGAGCTTTATGTTTTTGACGAAAACCCAAATCAAGATGAAAATTTAGAACGCAAAGAACTTTTAGAATTAGTCTACAAAGAAAAAAGACTTCTTAAAAAGTCATCTTTAAATACTATTCAAGATTATACAAAAGAGCAAATTTCAAAACTCGATGAGAGTTTTTTAGATCTTGATCGTTTTGTGAAATTTGAAGTAAAACTCTCGCCTAAACTTCAAAATATCACTGAAGATCTTTTAAAAACTCGTTTTTAAAATCCACATAATTTAAAGCGGATTGTTTTAGAAAGTTTATTTCTTCATTATTTAATTCACGCACAAATTTTGCAGGATTTCCAAGTATCAAAGAGCGTGGCGGAAATTTTTTACCCTTTGTTACAACGCTTCCAGCACCCACTATGCTATCTTCTTCTATCAAAGCACTATCCATGATAACAGCATTCATTCCGATTAAAACACGATTTTTTATCACACAAGCATGGATAACGCAATTATGTCCTATAGTTACATCATCTCCTATTATCGTAGGAAAACCAGCATCTTTTAACTTTCCTTTTTTATCAAATTCCCTATGCCAAACATGTACCGTGCTAAGATCTTGAATATTGGTTCTTTTGCCAATTTTTATAAAATTAACATCGGCTCTTAAAACACAATTAAACCAAATACTACTTTCATCTCCTATTTCTATTTCTCCTATGATTTTAGCGCCCTCTGCAACAAAAACATTTTGACCTAGTTTGGGACTATGATTTTTAAATTTTATAAGCATTTTTTTCCTTTTTATTTAAGTATAGCTAAGTTTAACTCTATTTCAACTTTTTTAGTTACAATTTTTATTTAAATTTATAGGAGAAGTAATGAACACATTTGAACAAAAAAGATGTCAAAATATGGCTGAAGAAATTGCACAAAAAGTTTTTATCAATGAAGAACTTTTTAATGCTTTTTGTCAAATTCCACGTGAAATTTTTTCTCCTTTAAAAGCCCATGCTTATCGCCTTGATGCTTTGCCTTTAGCAAATTCTCAATGGATTAGTTCACCTTTAACTGTAGCTAAAATGACTATGGCTTTAGATTTTAAAAATGCTGATAGTATTTTAGAGATAGGTTGTGGAAGTGGCTATCAAGCTGCGATTTTAAGCAAAGTCATAAGGCGTGTTTTTACCATAGAACGCATAGAAAATTTAGCCAAAAAAGCCGCTCAAACTTTCAGAGAATTAGAACTTTTTAATATCAATGTAAAATTTGATGATGGACAAAATGGCTGGAAAAATTATGCTCCTTATGATAGGATTTTATTTTCTGCTTATGCGACACAAATTCCTGAAATTTTACTTGATCAATTAAGCGATGACGGTATTTTAGTCGCTCCTATTTTACACAATGGCAAACAATTCATCACACGCCTTAGAAAAAATGGCACAAATTTACAAAAAGAAATTTTAGAAGAATGTTTATTTGTGCCTATAGTAGATGGAAAAGAATAAAATTTTTTTACAAAATTTATTAAAAACTCTTTAGAGCCTTTCTTAACTTTTCACTCATTTCATCAATATGTTCTTTTTGTAAAATCAAAGGAGGTAAAAATCTCAAATCATTCTCCCCGCAACTTATTAATAAAAGTGCATTTTCTTGACATTTTTGAATGACCTTAGCTACTTTTACACTTTTATCAAGACTCAGCCCTTGCATAAACCCTAAGCCTTTGCGTTTTTTACAAAAATCAAATTCATTTATCAACTCATCTAAACTTTGCTCTAAATAAGGCGTGAGTTTATTGACATTTTCTAAAATTTTTTCTTCTTTAAAAATTTCAAAAACTGCATTCACTCCTGCACAAACTAAAGGATTTCCACCATAAGTACTACCATGATCGCCTACTTCTAAAGAATTGCTTGCTACCTTTTGATTTATTACAAAAGCACCCACACTAAGCCCACAACCTAAGGCCTTAGCTGAAGTCATGATATCAGGCAAAATTTGTGCGTGCTCATAGGCAAAAAATTTTCCACTTCTACCCATGCCACATTGAATTTCATCAGCGATTAATAATATATCTTTTTCATCGCAAAGCTTTCTTAAGGCTTTGTAAAAATCTTTATTTGCAGGATTTATTCCACCTTCTCCTTGCACGCTTTCTAAGATAATGGCACAAGTTTTTTCATTCACCAGTTTTTCAACGCTTGAAATATCATTATATTTTGCAAATTTAACCCCTGAAATTAAAGGTTTAAAAGGCTTTTGATATTTTTCATTAGCAGTAAGCGATAAAGCCCCTAAAGTACGCCCATGAAAAGAATGCTTAAAAGCGATAAATTGTCCACCCTTAATACCTTTGTTAAAGGCGTATTTTCTAGCTGTTTTCATCGCTCCTTCTATACTTTCTGTACCAGAATTTGTAAAAAAAACACGCTCTAAAGCACTAGCTTTGGCTAAATTTTTAGCTGCAGCGGCTATGTTTTCATTATAATATAAATTGCTAGTATGTAAAAGTTTATCCATTTGAGCTTTGATTTTAGCATTAAATTTAGCATGATTATATCCTAAAGCACAAACACCTATACCACTTGAAAAATCAAGATATTTTTTAGCCTTATCATCAAAAAGATAAACCCCCTGCCCTTTTTCTAAAACTATATCAAAACGCTTATAAGTAGGGACAATATGACTTTGTTCTTTATAATCCATTTTCATCCTTTAACCCACTAAAGTGCCTATACCTTCATCAGTAAAAAACTCAAGCAATAAAGAATGCTTCACGCGTCCATCTAAAATATGCACCTTTTTGACTCCATTTTCACAAGCATCAATACAGGATTTTAATTTTACATACATACCGCCTTCTATTTTAGGAGCTAAAATTTTAGCTTGTTCAAGGCTAATTTTAGAAATCAAAGAATTTTTATCACTAAAATCCTCATAAAGTCCTGCAGTATCAGTTAAAAAAGCAAGTTTTTCAGCCCTTAAAGCCTTGGCGATCGCACAAGCTACGTCATCAGCGTTAATATTATAAGTATTAAAATCCTCATCCATGCCAATAGGAGCAATGATAGGTAAAAAATCTTTCTCTAAAAGCTCTTCTAAAATTTTCGAATTTACCTTTTGTATCGTGCCAACAAAAGCTAAATTTTCATCTTTTTTCACACATTCTAAAAGCGCGCCATCTTTACCACAAAGCCCTATGGCTTTAACTCCTAAATTTTGCAAATTATGGACTAAATTTTTATTGATATGATTTAAAACCATGCTGGCCACTTCAATAGTGGCTTTATCACTAACCCTAAGACCGTTTTTAAACTCACTCTTTACGCCTAATTTTTCACACATAGCAGAAATATCTTTTCCCCCACCATGTACAATAATAGGCTTTAAACCCACGAGTTTTAAAAGAGCTATATCTTGCATCACACAATGCTTTAGCTCTTCATTTTCCATAGCTGATCCGCCGTATTTTATAAGTATAATCTTAGAATTAAATTTGCGTATATAAGGCAAAGCTTCGATTAAGACATTAGCTTTTTCTAAATATTTTTGCATGATCATTCCTTAAGCATTAAAGCTAGTTTGATTATACTCATTTAAAGAAAGATCGTAATAATTCGCATCCTCTCTTAAAGTAAAACCATAATGTTTCCAAAACTCATTGCCTAAATCATTGTTTTTAAAAGCGATTAAGGCGATTTTATTAATCTTTTGAGCTTTTAAAGCCTCAAGACAAAATTTAGTCATCTCGTGTGCTATACCCTTTTTTCTATGATCTTTATGTACACATACATGATAAAATCCTCCTATGCGTCCATCATGCCCGCAAAGTATACTTCCTACAATTTCTTCATCAACCACTGCTACAACGCTAAGATTTGGGTTTCTATCTAAAAAATTTTCTATATTTTCTTTGCTATCATCAATGCTTCTTATCCCAAAGCCTTTTATCTCACACCAAAGCTTATAAACGGCTTCATAATCGCTTTTTTGCATAGCTCGTATTAACATTTTTATCCTTTACAAATTTGCAAAGAATTTAAGTCCTTCATCTTCATCAAAATCAAACATTAAATTCATATTTTGAACAGCTTGTCCTGCTGCACCTTTGATTAAATTATCAATAGCACCAAGCACAATAACACGCTTTGTGCGTTGATCTACACTAAAATTTATATCCGCAAAATTGCTTGATTTAACCCACCGAGTCTGCGGAAGCGACTGCGGCGGTAAAAGCCTTATGAATTTATTGTTTTGATAGTATTTTGTATAAATATCGCGTATATCTTGTTCTTGCAAGTCCTCTTTTAAATTTGCATAAGCACTGATTAAAATTCCTCTTTGCATAGGCACAAGATGAGGGGTAAATTGTAGAGTGATTTTCTCTTTGGCCGCATAGCTTAAATGCTCTTCAATTTCGGGAGTATGGCGGTGCGAAGCCAAACCATAAGCTTTGATATTTTCATTAACTTCACAAAAAAGATTTTCCACCTTTGCACTTCTTCCTGCTCCACTTACTCCACTTTTTGCATCAATAATAACTGAGCTAAAATCAATAATCTTTTCTTTAAAAAGCGGATAAAGACTTAAGATAGAACAAGTGGTATAACAACCTGGATTTGCCACTAAACTTGCTTTTTTTATCTCTTCTTTATAAAGCTCACAAAGTCCATAAACCGCATTTTGCAAAAGCTCTTGATTAGGATGAGTGAATTTATACCAAAGCTCATAATCTTTAGGATTTTTAAGACGAAAATCCGCGCTTAAATCAATGATTTTCATCTTTTTTAATAAATTCTCATTTAAAAGTTTAGCACTAAATTCATGCGGAGTAGCCAAAAACAAAAGATCAAGTTCAAGTTCATCTAAATTTTTATTTTCAAAACATAAATTTAAAGGGGTGTTAGGATAAAGATCTTGATAATTTTGCCCCACGCTAGAACTCGAACCTAAATAAGAAATTTCAACTTTGGGATGATTAAGCAAAATGCGAACAAGTTCATTTCCCGCATAACCACTCGCTCCTAAAATCCCAACTTTTATTTTCATCTTTATCCTTTAAATGTAAAAGCAAGTATTATAAACAAAAAAGCTTAAAATAAAAATACAATTTTTAAATTATTTTTTATTTAAAAACTATATCTTAAATTAGCATTTGCACTCCAATCTACATTTAAATCGCCAAAAAATGTCTTTTCAAATTCAAAATTAAAGCGTGTTTTATCGTTAAGCTTATAATCATTTCCTAAATTTATAAACATTCTTTGATCTTTTTTCCTTCATATCTTCTCTGACTTGCTTGATCCTCTAAAATTTGATCTCCTGCTTTAATCGGATCCGCATACAAACCAAGTCCTGTTCTAAAATTTAAATTTTAATTTTGACTTCCTATGAAAAATGCTGTTTTTACGACTAAAGGAATATAAGAAAATCGTTTTAAACTAGCAATATCTCCTTTTAGATCCATAGCTCCTACATAACCACTGATAAATTCCAAATCGGCTCAAGATAAAATTTATCATAAGCTTTTCTATAACCTAACTCAGCACTTAAGATAATATTATGCGAACCATCATTATCATCTAATCTACCTTGATTTCCTGGAATAAAATTTGCATTTATTTCATTTTGATAATAAATATATCTAAAACAAAATCACTATAAAAACCTTACTCCACTGTAAAGCTCGAAATTCGAATACTCGTTTAATTTATCATGTCCGCTTTGAATTTCAAAGTATTTTCCACTATTATACTCATCACTCGTACCCCATCCAAAAGTTCTTAACCATACACCACTTTCATAAGGATTATTGCGTAATTCCCCCATTCTTTTATGCATATTATTCCACTCCTATCATGGAGCCTAAAATAGCTTGAGCAAGTATAGATTTAGTTTTTACAATAGCTTGAGTATTATCATTAGTAAAAAAATATTCATCTTTAATCTTAGAATCAATTTTTTCTAAATTCCACTCTGGGCAAAATTTTCCTCATTATGAGAAAAAACAACATTTGGGGTATACGTACTAAAACCTTGCTCACATTTGGCATAGTAAAAAATTCCTTTGTTAAATGTTTATTTTCATCTTTTAAATGAGCTAGTAAGATATTTAAACCCGCTTTTTACTAGGATTATTAAGAAAAATTAATATTAAAGTATTATTTACTCCTTGTGTGCTTTCCTTAGAATTAATATAATCTGATTTAGAATTTTCAAAATCCGCATTGATTTTAAATATTGTATTATTTGCACTTAATTTTTTTTGCATCAACTTTTCTATAAATAGCACTTTTTTCTACTTGAAGATTGCTCATTTGTATATGAGACTCAAGCAAAGAATCTTTAATCGCAAGATTTTTTTTGCGTATCATTGATACCTTTGATATTACCACTAAAAACTGTGTTTTGAAAGTAACATCAGAATGATCAAGATTTAAATTTACACTAAAATAAACCTTTTCTATCTTAGCATTTTGGGTATTTTAAAGCTTTTGCTCAAAAGCCATTTCTTTGCCAACTCCTGTTTATACAACATCTCCATAAGAATAATCATCAGTCTTATCAATAATATTTTCCCCATCTTTTTCATCGATCCACAAATTTTTACTTCCAAGCTCTATTTTGGAATTTTTAGCATTAAGGTTTTCTACTTTTAAGCTTACATTACACCCTAGATAAAACTCGCTTTTTTCTAAATTAAGCTCTTTTAAAACAAAACCCTATCTTCCCAATCTTCTTGTGTAAAACTTACAGGCTTAGTTAAAGCACTTAAACCATGTTCTTGAAGTTTTTTAGCTTGTTCTTTGCTTACATAAGCGTGTATTCTAGCATGTCCTTGAAAATTTAACTTGGCATTTTCTGTCCTAAAAACACCTTCTTTATTGTAAATATTACCATCAAAAATCAAAGCTTTGTCTGTATTGGCACTCATTGTTACAGCTTCATCTGAAAAGATATTGCCATGATAAAGATAATCTTGCTTGTTTTCTAAATTTAAATGTGTTCCTGATTAAGAACTTGTGATAAAAACATTATTAGAGTCAGTTTTAATTTGATCAAAATTTAATGTTAAGCCTGATAAATCCAAAGTTCTGCCATTCATATAAATTTCGCCAAAACTTAAACCTTCACCCTCAAGACTTACCTTGGTCCTCACCCATTCTAAGTCCTGCATCCACACTTTGACTTTTGACAACAAGCTCTCCTTCGCCCATTTTATAAAGAAAATCATCTTTTTTTGGTTTTAACATTATATTCTACACTTGAACCCTTATCAGCATAAATTCCGCCATGTATAAGCCATTTATCGCCTGTTATTTGCCAATTTGAATTTTTATCAAATTTAAAACACTAGCGCCTAAATCCACATCGCTATTTAATTTATACTTCCATTTTGAGAAAAATACAAATCCTTGCTATTTTGCATTTCTTCAATTCTCTTATCACAATTATTTTTATCATCAAAAGAATTTTTATAGCTTACATAACCCACATTAGTCTTAGAAATCAAACTTACATTTTCTATTTTTTTACCATCTTTCATCAAACCATCGCTACTAAGTGTATAAGTTCCAGATCCTATGACTACTTTATGAGCATTTTAAAATTCATTGATCTTTATTTGATTGATCAAAGCATAATCAACCTGTAAACAAGTATATCCATAGTAAAATGGACATTACAATTACTCGTACTTACCACACCCACTAAATACGATTTTTATCCATCTTATCATAAACATAAACTCCACTTCCAGAATCCCCGGATATTGAAGAACTTGTAAAAGAATTTCTTTTATCATTGGTATAATTAAGAAATTGCAACTTAAAACGCTTATCTTCAGTATTTTTAGGAGTTAAACTGACAAAACCCCTAAATTGATTTCATTAGAATCAAAAATCTTAATGGGTACTTTATTTGTATCTTCAAAACCTAAAGCTACAATACCACTTCCCTCTCTTGCAAAGTACTCATAACGCGAACTGTCAAAAAGCTTGCCTTTACCTTTTATTCTACTTTGGCAACTATCCCAAAATGGATCCTTGTATTCATAAATATCTCCACCATCGCCAGAATCTTTTTCAATAAGATTTAAATCTTTACTTAAATTTGCACTTTTATTGAGACTAATCTTACTCATTTTTAAAACAGTAAAATCCACATTTTCTTTTTTATAAGTAAAATTATCACTTGAGCTTACGATTCTATTTGCTACACCTCCAAAGGTAAAACACTACCTTGTTTCACATAACTTTTATTTACTTTCCGGTATTTGAACTTGTACTCATATGAGAAGCACTGACTATATAAGATTGTCCTATATTGGTAAATTCTCCTTGGAATTTTCCTCCACGATTTGAAGTAGAAAAATCAATCATAGGCACATTAAAAGAGATATTTTGACTAGGATTTTTTGCTAAAATTTCAAAGCTACTTTGACCTACTTGAAATTTGCCTTTATTACTGGCAAAATCAAGATATTCTTGAAAATAACTTTGGATCAATGGCCGAAGCAAAAAGATAATTAGAAAAACCAAATGCCATTAATGGACAAAAAGATAATTTTAGCTTCATAAATCCCTCCTTTTTATAAATATAATTTTAGCACAAAATTTAATTTTTAACTAAAATATAAAGTTGCTCATGAAGATGGATATTGCGATTTTTAAGATTGCGAGAAGCTCTAAAAGTATTATATTTTTGCTCTAAAATCCGGCATTTTCCAAGAGTGCTTAAGTGCTTTAAAAAAATTTCTTTTTTTACAAAACCTTCACAATTATAAGAAAGTAAAATCACTCTTGCTTTTAAATCATTAATAAGTTCAAATAAAGCATCTTGGGCAAATTTTGACTTATTAAAAGTACTGCGGTTCCAATCCTTTGGAATGCCACTGATTTTAGAAATTTCTTCAGGTTTTTTATAATTTGCAATTAAATTTAGCATAAAATAATTAGAACTATAAGGGTGCTGATTATAAGGGGGGTCAAGATACGCTACATCAAAAAAATCAAGTTCTTTTGCAAGCATGTTTGCATCCTTTTGCATCACTTCAAATTCACAAGAAAAATTTGAAAAAATAGGCATTTTAAGCTCTATTTCTCCTTTAATGCGTTTAAGTGCATTTTGTCCTTCGCCACCAAATTTTCCGATGCCATCCTTACCCTTATAAAAACCTTTAAAAACTCCGCTAGTATTTGAATGAACACTGGCTTCATAAATCAAAGGAGCTATAAAGAAATGCCTCAATTCTTTTGGAATTTCATTTTCGATTTTTTGCCTTATAGTATCAAGATATAAAGCATTTTTAAAAGTATAAAAAACCCTTTCATTTTTTTTAATATCATTATCATCTTTTGGAGCATAAAGCTCACTGATAAAACCTTTTTGAAAATCTAAATTTTGGATTAAATTTTTATAATACTTTTTTATATTTTGAAGTAAATCTTTGTCTTTATTAGCAAGATAACACTCATTGATGAGTTTTGAATAATCTTCTAAATCATTGGCTAAAATATAATTTGAGTGTGCTTTTGCAAAACGACTTACAACGCCTGAGCCACTAAATATATCACAAAAACTAAATTTATCTTTACCAAGTTCTTTTTTAGCTACCTTAAAGCCATTATTTAAAAAACTTAAAAGTGCTCTTTTATTTCCAAGATAAGTTATAATTTGCTCTTTTAAAAAAGAAGGATTTTCTTTCAAAATTTAAAACCTTTAAAAGCCTTATCCACAAAAGTGGATTAAGCTTTTTTTGGAGTTACAAGCATATTTACATAACGACCTTCAAAATTTGGCTCTTTATCACGATTAGCTTCATTTTCTATCATAGTCCAAATTTTTTCAAGCAAAGCTACACCTGCTTCAGGAGTTGCCATTTCACGTCCTTTTAAGAACACACGAAATCTCACATGCTTACCTTGTTCTAAAAATTCTAAAGCATGTTTTACCTTGTAGTTAATATCATTTTGAGCAATTTTTACAGAAAGTTTGATTTCTTTTATATCAATCACTTTTTGTTTTTTCTTTGCTTCTTTTTGTTTTTTCTCTTGTTGATAACGGAATTTACCATAGTCCATGATCTTGCAAACAGGTGGCTTAGCATCTGCAGCTATCATTACAAGATCAAGTCCTAAACGATTTGCAATTTCTAAAGCTTCATCACTACTGATAATACCATAAACTTTGCCATCATCGCCAACACATCTGATTTCATCCGCTCTTATTTCTTCATTGAGCAATACTTCTTTTTCTTTACTCAAAAGTGTACCTCACTCATTTTCTCCTTAACTAATTTAATAAATTCGTCCAAGCTAAGATTTTTTTGTTCTTTAGCTCTTCTATCTCTTAAAGCAACGCTACGCTTTGCCACCTCATCATCGCCTAAAACTAAAATCATAGGTAATTTTTGTTTTTCAGCGATACGAATTTTCTTACTTAAGCTCTCATTTTTTTCATACACCTCGCTATCGATATTAAGCTCTAATAATTCTTTTTGAATTTCTTTTGCGTAAGCAATATGTGCTTCGCCTATTGGCACTATACCCACCGCAGTTGGTGCGATAAAAAATGGAAACTCACCCGCACAATGCTCGGTTAAAATTCCTATAAATCTTTCAAAAGAACCTAAAATCGCACGATGCAACATTACAGGTTGTTTTTTTTCATTATCACTATCAGTGTATTCAAGTTTAAAACGACTTGGCAGGTTAAAATCTACTTGTATGGTTCCACATTGCCACTTTCTTTTTAAAGCATCGGTGATTTTAATATCAATCTTTGGCCCATAAAAAGCCCCGCCACCTTCATCAATACCGTATTTTAAACCTTGTTCATCTAAAGCTTCTTTTAAAGCCTTAGTCGCTACTTCCCAAATTTCATCATCACCTATGGCTTTTTCAGGTTTAGTTGAAATTTCCATTTCATAGCTAAAATCAAATAATTTCATCAAATTATCCACAAAAGCTAAAATTTCTAAAACCTGCTCTTTAATCTGACTTGGCATACAAAAAATATGTGCATCATCTTGAGTGAATTCTCTCACTCTAAAAAGTCCATGCAAAACCCCACTTTTTTCATGACGATGCACTACGCCATATTCAAAAAATTTCAAAGGCAAATCACGATAACTTCTTACATCACTTTGATAAATTTTAATATGCCCCACACAGTTCATAGGCTTAATGCCATATTCTTGTTCATCAATTTGTGTAAAATACATATTTTCTTTATAGTTTGCATAATGCCCACTGATTTTCCATGCATCTGCTTTTAAAAGCTCAGGCCCACGCACAGGCTCATAACCACGCAAACGATGAATTTTATAAAGCATATGTTCAAGTTTAGATCTAAGTCTTGCACCATTACTTAACCAGATAGGAAGGCCTCCTCCGATCTCATCATCAAAAGTAAAAAGTTTAAGCTCTGTTCCAAGCTTTCTATGATCGCGTTTTTTAGCTTCTTCAATAATGGTTAAATACTCTTTTAAACTTTCCTTATCTGCAAAAGCAGTCCCATAAATTCGAGTAAGCATTTCTCTTTTTTCATCGCCACCCAAATACGCTCCTGCAACACGAGTGAGTTTAAAAAAGCGTAAAAATTTCGTATTTGGCACATGAGGACCACGACACAAATCTTCAAATTCACCTTGTTTATAAATACTTACAGCTCCATCAGGAATACGCAATAAAACTTCTTGTTTTAAATCATCATTTTGAAATTTAGCCAAAGCTTCGTTTTTTGTGATTTCATATTTTGAAATTTCAATCTTTGCTTCAGCAAGTTCTTTCATCTTTTTTTCAATTTTTACTAAATCTTCTTCGCCAATCTTACTTTCTACACGAAAATCATAATAAAATCCATCTTCTATAACAGGACCAACGAAAAATTTAGCCTCAGGATACAAGCTCTTAATCGCCTGTGCCATCAAATGCGCACAAGAATGGCGTATCACTTCTAAACTTTCTTTAGAATTATCAAAATAAATTTCTTTTAAATTTGTATTTTTCACACTTTGAGAGTCAATTATCGTCTCATTGTCCAAATACGCAATAACTTCTTTTTCCATATTTTTAACCCTTTGTCGCTCACTTACCCTGTGAGTGTTTATAAAGTTCTAATTTTAACTTTCTAAGACTTAATTATTTTTGAAATTCAGCTTATTTTTAAAAAAATCTTAGAATAAATTTAATATTTATTTATAGCTTAAATTCACTTCCAGCATTTAAAATCCCACTATAATACAAATAAAAGAAAACAAATCCTAAAATAATACGATAAATTCCAAAAGGGATAAAGTCGAATTTAGAAATAAATTTTAAGAAAAATTTTATAACTAAAACTGCAACAATAAAAGCAGTGATAAAACCTATGCCTAAAGGAATTAAAGAATTTGCATTGCTAAGAAGCTCAGGCTCTTTATAAATGCTATAAGCTGTAGCGATAATCATCGTTGGAATGGCAAGCAAAAAACTAAACTCAGCCGCAACTTTTCTATTAAATCCTAGCAAAAGTCCACCAATAATACTTGCTCCACTTCTTGAAGTACCAGGAATCATGGCTAAAGATTGAAAAATACCTATGCAAAAAGCTTGTTTAAAACTTATTTCTTCTAAAGAATTGATACGATATTGTTTATTTTTATGTGCAAGTTCTATAAGAATAAACACAACACCACCAAAAATGAGCATTCCAACCACAACCCAACCATTAAATAAAGCATTTAAGTATTTTGCCACAAAAAGCCCTATAACTCCAGTAGGAAAAAATCCCACTGCAAGTTTTAACCAAATATCAAGCCCTTGAAACAATTTACGCCAAAATACAAAAATTACCGCCAAAATAGAACCAAGTTGGATGATAATCAAAAAACTTTTCCAAAACTCATCTATATCAATGCCTAAAATAGTCGTACCTAAAATCATATGACCTGTTGAAGAAACAGGTAAAAACTCAGTTAGACCTTCTATAATCCCAAGTATTAAGGCATATAAATTTTCCATTTTAATCCTTGAATAATAATTGCAAAAGAAAAATTATATCAGAATGGATTAAATGGGGTTTTAACCCCAAAAATTAAGCATCTTTTTTAACAATACGCTTAATAAAATATAATACAACTCCCACAAAAAAGATAAGTACGAAAAGCTCGCTATCATGAAAATTTGCTAAATTTAAAGCTAAAGGATTTTCACTACCACCCATACTTACTGAAAATACAGTAATTCCTGCGATAATTACCCCAAAAATACTTTCACCCACTATAAGCCCTGAAGCAAAAAGCGTGCCTCTTTGCTCACAACTTGCAAGTTTTTCTTCTTTATGAGAATTTTTTGCATATTTTTTAGTCAAGTATTGTATTACAATATATTTTAAAATTCCGCCTATAACTAAAGGTATATTTACAGCAGGCGGAAGGTAAATACCTATTCCAACGGCTAAAGGCGGCAAAGACATTTTCTGTGTTCTTCTTAAAATTTTATCTATAATAATCATTAAAATTCCTACAAATACACCAAAAGCCATATAACCCCACTCTATATTGTGATGAAAAATTCCTTGAGCGATAGTACTCATTAAATTCGCTTGCGGTGCTGCTAAAGCCGATGAAGTATCCATACCTTCTCTTGGCATTGCTCCGACAAAACCATAGGCTTGATAAAGCAAATTTAAAACAGGAACTATAGCCAAAGCACCAAAAACACAGCCTACAAGTAAAGCAACTTGTTGTTTCCAAGGAGTAGCTCCGACTAAATGTCCTGTCTTTAAATCTTGTAAATTATCATTCGAAATAGCAGCTGTAGCCAAAATAACACTAGTAGTAAAAATAGCTAATGCTACTGCAAATTTAGAAAGCATAGGATCTTGAAAAAGTTCCACACCTAAAACCAAAAAAACAATAGAAGAAATAATAACACCAATAAGTCCGATTCCAGAAATAGGACTAGAAGAAGATCCTACAAGTCCTGCCATATATCCGCAAGCTGCTGCAACAAAAAAACCTATTAAAACAGAAACTAAAGTTCCAACAAATGAAAATAGCATTTGATAATAAATACTTAAGTTAGCATCTTCAACAAAACTATAAAAAGTAATAAATAAACCCACAACCATTAAAACAAAAAGTATAAAAATACTTTTTAAAGAAAGGTCTATATTTGTTCTTTCATTTTTTTCTTGATTAGTAATTTTAACATTTTTAACAATTTCTTTAATACCTTCAATAACGGGTTTTAAAAGTTCTATTAAAGTCCAAAGCGCTGCTATAGCAATAGCTCCTGTTCCTATAAGTCTTACTTTAGAACTCCATACACTAGAAGCTAAATCTACGGCATTTTTTGCACTATCGAATTCAAAATTTGAAAGATAGGGAGTAAAAATACCCCAAGCTAAAAACATACCTACAAAAAGAGCTATAGCGCCTGCTAAACCAACTAAATAACCTGCCCCTAAAAGTGCCAAAGAATATCCCATAGAAAAACCAAAAGCCATTTTATTCCAAATAAAAGCAAAATTACTCTCACTTGCAGCGAGTTTAAAACCATTGCTTAATAAACTAAAAATAGCAGCTATAAAAGAGCCTAATGCTATTTCTTTAATGCCTTGTTTTCCTTTTTTATTACTCTGATCTTTATTGGCTACTTTTAAAATTTCAGCTGCGGCTCTACCCTCAGGATAAGCAAGTTTGCTTTCAACCACCATAGCCCTTCTTAATGGTATAGTAAAAAGTACTCCAAGTCCGCCACCACAAAGACATATCATAAAAGTTTGCCAAAGTGGAAATTCACTCCAATACCCACACATAAAAAGCCCTGGGATAACAAAAATAACCGATGATAAAGTTCCTGCTGCTGAAGCTTGAGTTTGAACCATATTATTTTCTAAAATATTTGAAGTCTTAAAAAGACTCAAAACCGCCATGGAGATGACCACAGCTGGAATTGATGATGAAAAAGTAAGTCCCACTTTTAACCCCAAATATACATTTGAAGCTGTAAAAATAATAGTTAAAATACTTCCCAAAATCAAACCCCTTAAGGTAAGTTCTGGTAAATTTTGTTTTTTGTACATCATTTCTCCGTTTTAAAATTTTACTTTCAACTTAAAAAATATTCTTATAAGTTTAAATTTATAATTTTTCTCTAAATTAAAATAAAATAATACAAAAAAACGCTTATATTTTTATAAATTTTTGACTCAAAAATATCATAAAACAATGGGCTAATCATTGAAAAATCAAAAGTTCTTTTATTTTAATTATATTATCCCAGCTACCTCAGCAAAAATCAAGCAAATAATACTTATACCCCATATATAAAAAAAGCTTCTTTTGATATGATCTCTAATATTAACCTCTGCTAAACCACAACCTAGCAAAGTTGCAGGTACAACAGGAGAAATAAATGTCGCACAATTTCTTGCTATCACCATGATAATAGCTATAGTCAAAGGTTCAGCACCAAAAGCCTTAGTTACACTCAAAACTATAGGCATCACTCCATAAAAATAAGAATCCGTACAAAAAATAATTGCCATTGGAACAGCCAATATCCCTACCATTAAAGGAATATAAGTACCTAAATAATCTGGAACGAAATTTAAAATCAAAACACCCATTTTCTCCATAATACCACTTTTATCAAATACGCCTATTAATATCCCAGCACCAATTAAAGTAATATACATAAGCATTGCACCAGCACTTGCACGATCTAAAACTTTTTTAGCTATTTTTAAATTAGGATAATTAAGCGGTAAAATTATTACAAGCCCTATCATAAAGCAAATATAACTAGGAATAATACCGCTAATTAAAAGCCCAATAACCCCAATAGCTACAAGTAAATTTAACCAAAACCATTTTTCATTATGGTGTTCGCTTTTTTCTATATTTAAATTTATTCCCGACAAGTTACCTGCGCCTGCACCTCTTTTTATTTCTATCTTAGCAATCCAAATTGCCAAAAGAAGGGATAATACTAAACCTACAATCTGAATAGGTATAATATGGTGCCAAAGCAAATTTGCATCCATTCCTATATTAGTAGCCGCTCTTAAAGTAGGACCACCCCAAGGAATAACATTCATAACCCCCATAGCTGAAGTAATAATCAATAACATTGAAGTCTTTCTTATACTTAAACGCTCATAAATAGGTAATAATGCAGGTATTACAATAAGAAAAGTAGAAGCACCCGAACCATCTAAATGTACAGCAGCAGCAATAAAAACAGTAAGAATGCAAACTTGATATATATTAGCTTTCATTTTTGATAAAAATGCATTTAAAATTTTAGTAAAAAAACCACTTGCATTTAAAACACTAAAAAAGAGTATAGAAAAAACAAACAAAGCTGCCGTATCCGTTACGCTTTTGACTCCATCTTTAATAAAAACAACCAATGTTTTAATATCAAAAACACCTCCTTTAACCCCTAAAGCTACACCCACGCCAAAACCAAGCCGTTCAAGAATAAGTAAAATACAAGCTACACTAATACTTACACTTATAAAAGCTAGTGCTGGAGTAGTATAATCTTTTAGCAAAAGCCAAACTATCAATCCTAACGAGAAAAAACCCAATAAAGCTAAAAAAATTTCCATATCCTATCCTTTTGTATCATTTTTATTCGATAATAAAATAGGATATTTTAACTCCAACTTATATGTGTTTAAATTTATAGCTTTTTAAAAAAATATATTTTCTAATGTAACCATTATAAACAAGAATAAAAAAATAATTTTGAATTATTTTGCTATAATTATGAATATTTTAATTTATACTATCAAAAGAAAAAAATGAAATTTTTTAAACTTTCTTTCTTGGCTTTAGTTGCCTTTTTTTAGTGGCTTGCGGTTCTTCAAATCCTGAAGATTTAGCTAAAAATTTTACAAAAGATCTTTATAGTGGTGATACTAAATCTGTTATGAGTTACATTGATCTTAGCGAAGCTAAAAGCGATGAAGAAAAAACATTTGTTAGTGATAAAATCACTCAAGTTGTTGCTGAAAATGCAGCCAAAGCAAAAAGAATGGGTGGTGTTAAAGATATTCAAATTGAAGAAAAAACAATCAATAAAGATTCTGCTAAAATCAGAGTTTTAGTGTTATTTAACAATGATAATAATCAAAGCAGCAATGTTTTTCTTGCTAAAAAAGATAGAAAATGGCTTGTTTTACTTAAATAAAATTTTATATTTTTTCTTAATTTTATTTTTATTGATTGGAATTTTGGGTTTCTTTATAAATTCCAATCCTTCAAATCAAATCATCAAAAAACCCTATCTATCTTTTCTTGAAATAGGTGATCTTGTCTTTCGTGCAGGAATAGGAAGTGAAAGTTTTTTAATAGAAAATTTAAGTCAAAGCCCTTATTCTCATATCGCTATGGTAGTTAAAACTTCTCCAACTATACTCATACATGCTACAACAGATGATGACAAAAATGCTAAAAACCAAGTTATCTTAAGCTCTATGGATGATTTTTTAAAACTGAGTCATAAAATTGCTATTAAAAGATTAAAATTTGATGAAAAAACCAAACAAAAAATAGTTGCTAAAGCTTTGGAACATTTAGGCAGAAAATTTATCATAAGTACAGATAAAGATGCTTTTTACTGCACTACTTTTTTAGAACAATCTATTAACTCCATTACCCCATTTCATCTTCAATACACTCTAATCAAAGCTCCTTTTAATGAAGGTTTATATCTTTTTCCACAAACTTTTTTTGAAAATAATCAAAGCGTATTAATTTATGAAAGTCAAAATTTTTAATTTCACATTCACTTCACTTAAAAATTTTATAATGTCATCACTTTATATTAAGGAGAAATAATTATGAAAAAAAGTATTTTATTCGCATCAACACTTTTAGCTAGCTCAATGCTTTTTGCAGATAGTCTAAAACTTGAAGGTACTATTGCACAAATTTATGATAACAATAAAACCTTGCTTATTGACTCTATTTATGGCGGACAAATGGCTATAAAAGTTCTACCAAATACCGAAATAGAAATGGATGATTGTGGTATTTTTGGAACAGATAAAGATGGAACTTTTAAAGATTTACAGGTTGGAAATTTTTTAGAAAGTAAAATTTCTTATGGAACACCTGTTACACCAAATACTCAGGCTATTCCAGTAGCTAGAAAAATTGAAATTCAATGTTATAAAAAAGCTTATTAATATAAATCCCTTAACAAGGGATTTATAAAAATCATTCTTCGGCAAACTACTTCATCACTCTTAAATAAAAATTTAAACTCTTTTTTAACAAGCAATTTATAAAATAACACTTATATTTTCATCTAAGGCAAATAATGAAAAAATGGATTTTTATTGTTTTTTGTTTTATATTAGGTTTTATTATTCATATATTTTATATAGGATACACTAACGAACTTTTATTTAATAAATTTATTAAAAACAGCAATCCTGATTATACAATTACAGATATTTACTTCAAAAAAGGTTTTTTAACCTCTAAAGGAAGTTTTACTTTAAATCACTGTCATACACAGCTTTCAACCAAAATCAACCTTAAATTTAATAATTATTTTTTCTTAAATAAAATTATAAAAGGAAATTTTACAAATCCTTTTGATTTTTTAGATGAAGTGTTAAAAAACAATAAATTAGGAACTTTTACTCTCAAATTACACGATAACAACTCTAAAATATTTCTAAATATTAAAGATATAAATTTAAGCAATGAAGGTGGAGATACCATCATAAACGGCGGATATATTGAAGCTTTAATGAATAAAAATTTAGAAATTAAAAACATTAAAATACATTTTGATATGATTAATTTTTCTCAATTTTATACTAAATTTGTGTTGCAAAATTTAAATTACGAACAATTTTTTAACAATCCTGTACAATTTTATGAATTAAATTTATTTAGCAAAAGCCAACAACAAATCAACTTTGATTATCTTGTGTTAGATAACAATAAAATCAATTCTTTTTATAGCAAAAATCTAGTAAATTTTAATGAAGAAAATTCAACAATAAACTTAAACATACAAGGAAAATCCAATGAAATTGATATTGATCTTAAATCTTTATTGGGTCAGAATTTAAATTTTGACAAAACAAAATTTAATATAACCATAAATAAATTTCTTAACTCAAATTTCAATATCTCTCATTTTATTCAAAAAAATCTTGATCTAGAAATACAAAATTTAATTCTTGAAAAAAATAAACAAAATATCAGTCTACAAGGCAATTTAAATATTAACAACTCTTATCAAGCAAAATTACAAGTTATCAGTTCAGATGAGCCTGATGAAATTTTTCCTTGGACAAAAGATTATGGAGGTTTAAATCAATATTTTTTAAAAGAAAATAATAACTTTTTTCTAAATTTATCTTATGATAGCTTAGCCAATCCTCAACTAAAAATTAATGGTAGTGAATTTTCAAATATGGATTTAAATTAATGAGCCTAGCTTTGACCTTTCGCCCTGAAAATTTTGATGATATTTTAGGACAATATGAGCTTACAGAAATTTTCAAAAAATTTACTGCTTTACAAAAACTTCCTCATAGTATTTTTTTTGGAACGGCAGGTTCTGGAAAAACAACTTTTGCTAGAGTTGTAGCCAAAGAATTTGGCTTAGATTTTTATGAATTTGATGGAGGAAATTTTAAACTCGAAGAACTAAGAAAAATTTTAGATAATTATAAAAATAGTCTTTATAAGCCTTTAATTTTTATTGATGAAATTCACCGCCTTAGCAAAACCCAACAAGAAATGCTTTTAATTCCTATGGAAAATTACCGTTTAATTTTAATCGGCGCAAGCACTGAAAATCCCTATTTTGTTTTAAGTTCTGGTATAAGAAGTCGTTCCATGCTTTTTGAATTTAAATCTTTAGGGGTAAAGGAACTTGAAACTTTACTCTTGCGTGTACAAGAAAAAATGAAATTTAGTATTGATAAAGAAGCTAAAGATTTTCTACTGAAAAGTGCTGATGCAAGAGCTATGCTAAATTTGCTTGAATTTGTCTTGGTTTTAGATGAAAAACATATCAGTCTTGAAAATCTTAAAAAACTTCGCAACACCATAAATAGTGAAGGTGTTAGCTCAAAAGATACACATTATATTTTAGCAAGTGCAATGATAAAAAGTTTACGCGGAAGTGACGTTGATGCAGCTATTTATTATCTTGCAAGACTTATTGATGCAGGAGAAAGTGCGGATTTTATCGCTAGGCGTTTGGTGATTTTTTCAAGTGAAGATATCGGAAATGCCGATCCAAATGCTTTAAATTTAGCGGTTTCAACTCTAGAGGCTGTTAAAAATATAGGTTATCCTGAAGCAAGAATTATCCTAGCCCAATGCGTAGTTTATTTAGCAAGCACAATCAAATCCAATGCAAGCTACAAAGCTATCAATGAAGCTTTAAACTATGTAAAAAATAATGAAGCTTTAGAAATACCTAATTATCTTAACAACAATCATCAAGAAAAACAAAACTATCTTTATCCACATGATTTTGGTGGCTGGGTAGAGCAAAAATATCTTAGTAAAAATTTAAAATTTTATCATAGCAAGGGCTTAGGAGAAGAAGCAAAATTGTTAGATAATTTATATAAATTAAAAAACCATAAAGCTTAATTTTATTATTTAAAATTTACAAAATAAATGCTAAAATCAATATTTTATTTTCAAGGAAAAAGATGATTAAAATAGGAATTTATGGCGCTAAAGGACGAATGGGAAAACAGATTGAAGAATGTTTAAAAAGCGAAACACAAGCACGAATTTCGATACTTTATGATAAGGGTGGAAATTTAGGAGAGCTTTTTGAAAAAAGCGATGTGATTATTGATTTTTCTTCCCCAAGTGGAACTCATGAGCTTTTAAATTATGCAAGAACTATGCCTAAACCTTTGGTAATAGGTACAACAGGGCTTGATGAGAAAATTTTACATTTGATGCAAAGTGCTAGTGAAGTGATGCCGATTTTTTATGCGACCAATATGTCTTTAGGTGTTGCGGTTTTAAACTATCTTGCTAGTAAAGCCAGTCAAATGCTAAGAAATTTTGATATAGAAATTTTAGAAATGCATCATCGCCATAAAAAAGATGCCCCAAGTGGTACAGCTATGACTTTAGCTCAAAGTGTAGCAAAAGCTAGAAATTTAGAACTTGAAAAAGTAAGAGTAAGTGGAAGAGATGGCATTATAGGTGAAAGAAGTAAAGATGAGATTGCCGTGATGAGTTTAAGGGGTGGCGATATAGTAGGACGCCATACGGTAGGTTTTTACGAAGATGGTGAGTTTTTAGAACTTAATCATACCGCTACTTCAAGGGCGACTTTTGCTAAAGGTGCGATTAAAATCGCTATTTGGCTTAGCAAGCAAGAAGCAAAAATGTATTCAATCAATGATTTTTTAGGAATTTAAAATGTGTGCAGTTGTAGGAGTTATCAATTCAAAAAATGCTAGCACTTATGCGTATTATGCGCTTTTTGCTATGCAACACCGTGGGCAAGAAGCAAGTGGTATCAGTGTAAGCAATGGTAAAAATATTAAGACTATTAAAGCCAAAGGTGAAGTGAGTCAAATTTTTAATCCTGATAATCTAAAAACTTTAGAGGGTGAAATCGCTATAGGGCATAATCGCTATTCTACAGCAGGAAATTCAAGTTTAAATGACGCTCAGCCCATAGCAGCTACTTCAGTTTTAGGTGATATTGCTTTAGCGCATAATGGAAATTTAGTCAATAAAGAAGAGGTAAGATCAAGACTTATTCAAGATGGGGCTATTTTTCAAACCAATATGGACACAGAAAATGTTGTCCATCTTATCGCAAGAAGTAAGCAAGAAAGTCTAAAAGATAGATTTATTGAGAGTTTAAAAGAATGTATAGGAGCTTATTGTTTTGTTTTAGCAAGCAAAGATAAACTTTATATTGTAAGAGATCCTCATGGGGTGCGTCCTTTGTCTTTAGGGCGTTTAAAAGATGGAGGCTATATAGTTGCTAGTGAAACTTGTGCTTTTGATCTTATAGAGGCTGAATTTATTCGTGATGTTAAACCAGGGGAAATGCTTATTTTTACTCAGGGAAATGATAAATTTGAAAGCATAGAACTTTTTTCTCAAACTCCTAGAATTTGCGCTTTTGAATACATTTATTTTGCTAGACCTGATAGCATAGTAGAAGGTAAAAGCGTGTATGAAGTGCGTAAAAAAATGGGCGAAGCTTTAGCTAAAAAATTTGCTTATAAAGCAGACTTTGTCGTGCCTGTGCCAGATAGTGGAGTAAGTGCAGCTATAGGTTTTGCTCAATATTTACAAATCCCTCTTGAAATGGCAATAGTAAGAAATCATTATGTAGGAAGAACTTTTATAGAGCCAACTCAAGAGCTTAGAAATTTAAAAGTAAAACTAAAGCTCAACCCTATGCGTAAAGTTTTAGAAGGTAAAGAAATCGTAGTCATTGATGATAGCTTGGTGCGTGGTACCACTTCTAAAAAAATAATTTCCTTACTTCGTGCTGCAGGAGCGAGTAAAATCCATCTTGCCATAGCTTGTCCTGAGATCAAATTTCCTGATACTTATGGTATAGATACTCCAACTTTTGAAGAACTTATCAGCGCAAATAAAAATGCTGAAGAAGTGCGTGAATATGTAGAAGCTGATACGCTAAGTTTTTTAAGCATAAAAGAGCTAACTCAAAGCATAGGCGATGAAAGAAAATATTCTTTAATCAGTTTTGATGGAGATTATTTTATTAAATAATTTTATTTTAAATTAGGATTAGGCAAGGTTGCACTTGCACTTCCTACATTTATATTTTGAGTTGGTGGCAAAGGAGTATTTGGTGTATCAATTTGACTTAAAAGCTCTAAAGTTTGATTAAATTCAGAGCTTTCTTCAGGATTTTGGCCTAAGAATTTTTGCATAAATTCTTTTTTAGAAATAGCTTCATCAAGTTCTTTATCACTTCCTTTCTGATAAGCACCGATGCGAAGCAATACTTCATTTTCTTTTAAAAGCGAGTTTAAACGCTTAAATTTTCTTGCCCAAAGTTTATGCTCAGGACTTATAATGTCACTCATTACCCTTGAAGCAGAGTTTTGTATATTAATAGGAGGATAAATTCCAAAGTCTGTTAATTCACGGCTTAAAACAATGTGTCCATCTAAGATAGAACGACTTTGATCGGCGATTGGATCACTCATATCATCGCCATCCACCAAAACGGTAAAAAAGGCCGTTATAGTGCCTTTACCTTCTTCTTTACCCGTTCTTTCCATGAGTTGAGGCAAAAGACTTAAAACACTTGGTGGATAACCTTTGGTTGTAGGAGGTTCTCCAAGAGCTAGTCCAATTTCTCTTTGAGCCATAGCAAAACGCGTTACACTATCCATGATAAAAAGTACATCTTTACCTTGTTCTTTAAAGTATTCTGCCACACTCATTGCACAAAAAGCACCGTATTTACGCATCAAAGCACTATCATCGCTTGTAGCAACAATAATCACTGTATCATCGAGCTTTCCGCCTAAATTTTTTTGTATAAATTCAGGAATTTCACGCCCCCTTTCTCCTATGAGTGCCACTACTTTTATAGGGGCTTTGGAATTTTTAACTATCATTCCCATAAGAGTGGATTTTCCTACCCCGCTTCCTGCAAAAATACCAAGTTTTTGTCCTACACCACAAGTTAAAAGTGCGTCTATGGTTTTAACACCTACGGGAAAAACTTCTTCTATAAGCCCTCTTTTCATCGCATCAATAGGTGCACGCATTATAGGCATATATTTACTTACTTCTATAGCTCCTTTACCATCTTTTGGACGCATAAAAGGATCTACTACCCTGCCTAAAAGTTCATCGCTAACGCCTATTTGCATACCTGCATCACTTATGAAAGCACGATCGCCTATTTTAAAACCTTCTATAAAAGAAAATGGGCTTAAATAGCTAAATTGTTCTTTGATTTCTACGACCATAGCTAGAGTGTTTAAATTTTCATTTTCATTAGAAACTAACTTCACTATATCTCCAACCCCTGTTTTAAGCCCACGAATTTCTATACTCGTAGCAGAAATTTTTGTAATCTCTCCAAAGATTGCACTTAAATTTTCTTTACCAAGTTTGGAGCGTAGTTTTTCAAGATTCATTAAAATCTTACCTGTTTAGCAGAGTTTATGAGAGAAAAAAATTCCTCTCTGGTTTTTTCATTTTTCAAGAAAATTCCACGCAAAGCTGAAGTTGTAGTGGTGGAATTAGCTTTTTGTACCCCACGCATTTCAACACACATATGTCTTGCTTCTATGACTACACCCACACCTTTTGCATCGACATTTTCCATTAAAGCTTGTGCGATTTGTTCGGTGAGTTGTTCTTGGATTTGAAGTCTTCTTGCAAACACCTCTACAAGGCGTGGAATTTTGCTTAAACCTACTACTTTTTTATTAGGGATATAGGCTACATGAGCACGCCCAAAAAAAGGTAAAAGATGATGTTCGCAAAGACTATAAAATTCTATATCACGCACTAAAACCATTTCATTATTAGAGCTTTGAAATAAAGCATCATTTAAAATTTCTTTGACATTTTGCGTATAACCACTAGTAAGAAATTCATAAGCTTTAAAAACACGATTGGGTGTTTTAATCAGTCCTTCACGATTTGGATTTTCTCCTATAATTTCAAGTATGGTTTTAACACAATCTTCAAATTTTTTTTGCAAATTTTTCTCCAAAAATATTTTTATATTTTAATAATAATGTAATATTGCAATTTTATCATAAATTACTTTAAAATTTTATGCAAGTAATAAGGAAAAATTTGCTATGATTGAAAGCAAATTTTATTTTATAAGGAAAAAAACTATGGAAGTAAAGGCAAAGCAACTAGATTCTGTTAATGCGACTGCTAGTGTAAAAATTCCTTCAGGAATGATCAAAAATGAAGTAGAAAATTTAGCAAAAAAAGCTTCTAAAAGTGTAAAAATGGACGGGTTTAGACCAGGAAAAGTTCCTGTAAGTGCCGTACTTAAAAGATATGAAAGAGAGCTCACTCAAGATGCAGAACAAAATCTTTTTAAATCCGCTGTAAATAGCGCTTTACAAGAACTTAAAAAAGAAAATAAAGAGCTTGTAGGTGAGCCATATTTTGAAAAATTTGATCGTAAAGATGGAGAAATTATTGCTGAATTAATACTTTCTTTTAAACCTGAAATCAAACTTGAGGGTTATGAAAAACTCATCCCTGAATATCAAACTCCAAAAGTAAGTAAAAAAGAAATTGATGAGAAAAAAGATGAACTTTTAAAGCGTTTTGCTACTCCTGAAGCTATAAAAACAAAAAGAGCTTTAAAAGAAGGTGATTTTGCAAAATTTGATTTTGAAGGTTTTGTAGATGATAAAGCTTTTGAAGGTGGTAAAGCTGAAAATTATGTTTTAGAAATTGGTTCTAAGCAATTTATTCCAGGTTTTGAAGATGGTATGGTGGGAATGAAAATAGGTGAAGAAAAAGATATCAAAGTAACTTTCCCTAAAGAATACGGTGCGGCGCATTTAGCGGGTAAAGATGCAGTATTTAAAGTAAAACTACATGAGATTCAAGAGCTTAAAATTCCAGAACTTGATGATGAAATGCTTAAAAAACTTTTACCAGGAGAAGAAAAAGCTAGTGTTGAAGTTTTAGATGAAAAATTAAAAGAGCAAATCAAAAATGAAAAACTTTTCAAACTTGTAAATGATGAATTAAAAGGCAAATTTGCAGATGCTTTGATTGAAAAATATAATTTTGATTTGCCTAAAGGCATAGTAGAACAAGAAACTGATATGCAAATGCGTGCGGCTTTTAATACTTTTAGCGAAAAAGAAATTGAAGAGCTTAAAGCAAGTAAAGAAAAATATCAAGAAAAACGTGATTCTTTTAAAGAAGAAGCACAAAAAAGTGTAAAACTTACTTTTATCATTGATGAACTTGCAAAATTGCGTAAGATTGAAGTAAATGATCAAGAATTGATTCAAGCGATTTATTTTGAAGCATATCGCTATGGTATGAATCCAAAAGAGCATTTAGAAAACTATAAAAAACAAGGAGCTTTGCCTGCTGTGAAAATGGCTTTAATTGAAGAAAAACTTTTTAATGATATTTTTATGCCAAAAACAGAAAAATCGGAAAAAGTGAGCAAAAAAGAGAAAGAAGATAAATAATGTTTATTCCTTATGTTATTGAAAAATCTAGTCGTGGTGAAAGAAGTTATGACATTTATTCACGCCTTTTAAAAGATAGAATTATTATGCTAAGTGGTGAAATTCATGATGAACTTGCCGCTTCTGTCGTAGCACAACTTCTTTTTTTAGAAGCTGAAGATCCTACAAAAGATATTTATCTTTATATCAATTCTCCAGGTGGTGTAATTACAAGTGGTTTTAGTATTTATGATACTATGAACTATATCAAACCTGATGTTTGTACGATTTGTATAGGACAAGCTGCTTCTATGGGAGCATTTTTGCTTAGTTGTGGCGCAGAAGGAAAACGTTTTGCTTTGCCTAATTCACGTATTATGATTCATCAACCTTTAGGTGGAGCTAGAGGTCAAGCCACAGATATTGAAATTCAAGCCAAAGAAATTTTAAGACTCAAAACTATACTTAATGATATTTTGGCAAAAAATACTAAGCAAAAAGTTGCAAAAATAGCAAAAGATACAGAAAGAGATTTTTTCATGTCAGCACAAGAAGCTAAAGAATATGGGCTGATTGATAAGGTTTTGGAAAAAAGTTTTAAATGATTTCTTTGGAGATCATTTAAAACAAAGGCTTTTTAATGGTTAGAAAAATTATCACTTATCCTAATCCTAGACTTTTTTTAAACTCTAAAATTGTAAATAAATTTGATACAGAACTTCACACCTTGCTTGATGATATGTATGAAACTATGATAGCAAGTAATGGAGTAGGTTTAGCAGCTATTCAAGTAGATATTCCTTTGCGTGTTTTACTTGTAAATATTTTTGATGAAAACGATGAACAAAAAAAAGAAGATTTGCTAGAGATTATCAATCCTGAAATTATTCCTTTAGATGAAGAAATGATCACTTGCACAGAAGGCTGTTTGAGTGTGCCAGATTTTTTTGAAGAAGTGAAACGCTATAATCATATCTTGCTTAAATATCAAGATCGCTTTGGAGAATTTAAAGAACTTGAAGCAAAAGGTTTTTTAGCTGTGGCTATTCAACACGAAAATGATCATTTAAATGGACATTTATTTATAGAAAAAATTTCCTTTGCTAAGCGTCAAAAATTCGATAAAGAATTTAAGAAAAAGAAGAAAAATCATAAAAAAGAGAAATGAAAAAACTAAAGTGCATAAGCTTTCATGAAGGCTTAGACATTATAGAGGTAGAATCCACTTTTACAAGAGGTTTGCCAAATTTAAGCATAGTAGGGCTTGCAAGTACAGCGATTAAGGAAAGTGTCGAACGCATCAAAGCCACACTTTTAAGTTGTGATTTTGCTTTTCCTGCTAAAAAAATCACTATCAATCTTAGTCCTTCAGGCATCCCAAAAAAGGGATCGCATTTTGATTTGGCTATCGCTTTATTAATCCTTTTGCAAAATGAAGAATTAGATGACTTTTTTGTAGTAGGAGAATTAGGACTTGATGGAAGTATTAAAAGCACAAATGAGCTTTTTTCTTTGCTTTTGTTTCTCTCTGCTAAAATTAAAAAAGCTAAGATCGTTGTTCCAAAAAGTATAGCACAAAAAGCTTCCATGATACCAAATTTAGAGGTTTATGGACTTGAAAATTTAAATGAAGCAATAGAGTTTTTTAAAGAAAAAAATTATGAAAATTTTCGTTTTTCTCACAATCATCCTTTATTTGCAAACCCTTTACAAATAGAAAATGAAATTTTTTTACAAAATATGGATTTTAAACTTGATTTTAAAGACATCAAAGGGCAGGAAAAAGCCAAAAGAGCTTGTATGATAGCTGCTTTAGGTATGCATAATATCTTATTTGAAGGAAGTCCAGGAAGTGGTAAAAGTATGTGTGCTAAACGCCTTGTTTATATCATGCCTCCTCAAAGTTTAAATGAAATTTTAATGCAAAATGCTTATATGTCTTTAGATTCAAAAGATTGTGAATTTACTAAAATTCGTGCTTTTCGTCATCCTCATCATACTTCTACAAGAGCAAGTATTTTTGGCGGAGGAACAAAAAATGCTAGAATTGGAGAAGTCGCACTTGCAAATGGTGGAGTATTGTTTTTTGATGAATTTCCACATTTTAACAAGCAAATCATAGAGAGTTTAAGAGAACCTTTAGAGGATCATAAAATTCATATTTCAAGAGTAAATTCTAAAATCATTTATGAAACAAAATTTAGCTTTATAGCTGCCCAAAATCCTTGTCCTTGTGGAAATTTATTCTCCAAAAATCTTTCTTGTGTTTGTAGCGAAAATGAGATTAAAAAGTATAAAAATCACATTTCAGCTCCTATTATGGATAGGATTGATCTTTATGTAGCTATGGATGAGATCAGCAAGGATGATAAAACGAGTATAAGTTCTAAAGAAATGAGTGAAAAAATTTTACAAGCTTTTATTTTTAGTAAAAAACGGGGGCAAAAAGAATTTAATGGGAAATTAAAAGATGAAGATTTAAGTCGTTTTTGTGTATTGGAAAAAGATGCCAAAGATACGCTAGATTTAGCAATTTCACGTTATAATCTTTCTTTGCGATCGCTTAATAAAATTTTAAAAGTTTCAAGAAGTATAGCGGATTTAGAACAAAGTCTTAATATTAGCAAAACCCATATTTTAGAAGCTTTAAGCTTTAGAGCAAGGAATTAAAATGGAAAATAAAAGTATAGCTATCTTTATAGATGCAGAAAATATCCCTGCAAAATACGCTAAAAGTATTTTTGATATCGCTTCAGATTACGGAGAGGTTATCATTAAACGCATTTATGGGGATTGGACTCAAAAAAATATACAAGGTTGGAGAGAGCAAATTGCTGAATATTCTTTAATCGCTATGCAACAATTTAATTTTGCAGCCAACAAAAACTCAAGCGATATGTATTTAATCACTGAAATTATGTCCATATTTTATGAAAAAAATATAGATATTTTTGTTATTGTTTCAAGCGATAGTGATTATACTTCACTCATTCAAAAATTAAGAGAAAATAAAAAACAAGTTATAGGAATGGGGCTTGAAAAGTCTATAAAATCTTATGTAAATGCCTTTAGTGAATTTTTTTATTTAGATAAAGATGAGAGTAAAAAAGAAGATATTTTAAGTAAGGATTATTTAAGAGCTTTAATCAATATCACCGAACAACTTATCGATGAAAAAGGGCGTGCCGAATACGCACAAATCCGCACTAATATGAACCGCAAATACTCGGATTTTCATCCGCAAAATTATGGTTTTAAGAATTTTCGTGCTTTGATCCAGAAATTTTTACCCAAAATGAAAAAATTTGAAGAAGAAAGAGAAAAAAATATATATTTTTTGGTGAAAAAAGATTATGAAAGCTATTATTGATAATATAAAAATTTTAGAACAAAATACTATAAATAAAGGCTTAGATGAGCTTATTTTAATGGAAAATGCGGGATTAAATTTAGCCAAGCTAATTAAAAAAGAAGCTAAAAAAATTCGCATTCAACGCAAGATTAGAAAAGTAAAAATACTTTTTTTATTAGGCGGGGGTAACAACGCTTCAGATGGCTTGGTGGCTTTAAGAAATTTAAAACACGCTAAAGCTTATAAAATAGGCTTTAAAGAAAATACGCTTTTTAAAAAACAAGAGCAAATTTTACAAAATTATGCTTTTAAATTTTGTAAAAAAGAACCCAATTTTAAAAAATTTCATATTATCATTGATTGTATTTTAGGTACAGGTTCAAATCGTTGTTTAGATGAAAAAACAAGTTTAATTATTCAAAAAGTTAATCAAAGTAAGGCTTTAAAAATAGCTTGTGATATACCTACAAATTTGGGATTTTATCCTTGTTTTAAAGCTGATATTACATTTTGTATGGGAGCTTTAAAGGAAATTTTACTTGAAGATTTTGCTAAGGAATTTGTAGGAAGGATTAAAATAGCCAATTTAGGCATTAGATCTAAGAAATTTTACCCTAATTCTCAAGCTTTTTTGCTTGAAAAAAAAGATTTAAAAACTATAGATAGAAAAATCAACGCCAATAAAGGAAATTTTGGCCATATTTATATAGTTGCCAATGCAAGTGCTGGAACTTTAGCAGGACTTGGAGCCTTAAATTTTGGAGCAGGTCTTGTTTCTTTAGTAGCACAAAAAAGTTTCTCGCCTCTTTTGATGTTAAAAGAAAAAATTGAAAATAATGCAAGTGCTATTGCTTTAGGCATGGGGCTTGAAAATTTGGATTTCCTAAAAGATGAAATTTTGCAAAACACTCCTTTGATCTTGGATGCAAATTGTTTTTTAAGTGAAGCTTTGCTTTGGTATTTAAACAGAAAAGATGTTGTTATAACCCCTCATCCAAAAGAATTTATAAAACTTTATAAAATGTGCTTTGATGAGGATTTAGATATAGAAACATTGCAAAAAAATCGCTTTTTCTATGCTAGAAAATTTTCGCAAAATTATGATTGTGTTCTTGTTTTAAAAGGAGCTAATCCTATTATTGTGCAAAAAGAAAAATTATTTGTTGTAAATTTAGGAAATCAAGCCTTAGCTAAAGGTGGGAGTGGAGATGTTTTAAGTGGAATGATTGCTGCACATTTAGGTTTTGGTTTTAGCGCTTTAGAAGCAGCAAAAAATGCTACTTTAGCTCATGGACTTGTTGCAAAAAAATATAAATTTAATAAAAATAGCTTTGACGCTTTAAAACTTATCAAAGGATTAAAATGCTTGTAAAATTAGCTGTACTTTTTAGTGGAAATGGAAGTAATTTAGAAAATATTTTAGAAAAACTTCATAAAAAAACCATAGGGGAAAATACCTATGAAGTAGTACTTTGCCTTTGCAATAAAAAAGATGCTTTTGGTATACAAAGGGCAAAAAAATTTGGTCTTGATACTGTAATTGTTGATCATAAAGCTTATAATACTCGTGAAGAATTTGATACGATTTTGGTACAAAAAATCAAAGAAAGTGGAGCAAATCTTACTGTATTGGCAGGTTTTATGAGAATTTTAAGTCCTGTTTTTACAAAAAATATTAAGGCAATTAACCTTCATCCTTCTTTATTGCCACTTTTTAAAGGAGCACATGCTATTAAAGAAAGTTATGAAAGTGATATGAAAGTGGCTGGAGTCAGTGTGCATTGGGTCAATGAAGAACTTGATGGTGGAATGATTATCGCTCAAAAAGCTTTTGAAAAAAGAAATTTGAGTTTTGAAGAATTTGAAAAAAAAATCCATAGCCTAGAACATGAAATTTTACCCTTAAGTGTGATTGAAATTTTTTCTTAAAGAATTAAAGGTATTTGCTTTAAAACTATAAAATATCGCTTTAAAAAATTTTAAAATTTTCAAGGAAATTTATGTTTGAATGGATATTTAGTATTGATGCTTGGATTACTTTAGCTACTTTAAGCGCTCTTGAAATTGTACTAGGGATAGATAATATCATTTTTTTAGCTATTTTAGTAAGCAAACTACCCCCTGAACATCGTGATAAGGGACGTATCTTAGGTTTAGCTTTTGCAATGATTACAAGAATTTTACTTCTTTTATCTCTTTTTTGGGTAATGAAACTTGTAACACCTTTGTTTAGTGTATTGGGCAATGAAATTTCAGGAAGAGATCTAGTGCTTTTACTAGGTGGGCTTTTCTTGATTGTAAAGTCTATTAAAGAAATTAAAGAGCAAATTTCTCATCAAGAAGAAAGTCAAAGTCATTTTAAAGCAAGCAATAAACTTTGGATAGTTGTAGCTGAAATTGCTGTGATTGACATAGTGTTTTCGCTTGATAGTGTTATTACCGCAGTAGGAATTGCTCAAGATGTAACCATCATGATTATCGCTGTTATTATTGCAGTAGGCGTGATGCTTTTTGCTTCTAAACCTATAGCAGATTTTGTTGAAAAATATCCAAGCATTAAAATTTTAGCCTTAGCTTTTTTGGTGCTAATAGGCGTAGTTTTAGTTGCTGAAAGTTTTGATATTCATATTGATAAGGCATATATTTATACTGCTATGGCTTTTGCTTTAGTGGTGCAAATTTTAAATATTTTAGATCAAAGAAAGGAAAAAAATGGCTAAAGACGCTAATGGAACAGAACTTAACGCAGGTGATAGCGTGAGTGTAATAAAAGATCTTAAGGTTAAGGGTGCAAGTACAACTTTAAAACGTGGAACTACTATAAAAAATATTAAGCTCACTTCTAAAGAAGGTGAAATTGAGGCTAGAGTGGATAAATTTGGCGTTATTGTTTTAAAAACTGAATTTTTAAAGAAAATCTAGGCAAAGAATGTGCGAATCTTACTTGTTTTAAGAGGGAATTATTACGCAGGACAAGAAGAATTTATCAAAAATAATAAACTTCAAAATTATACACTTGATTTAAATGCTTTGCGTCTTTTATCAGGAAGCGTTAAAAATATAGTCAGTGAATATAAAATTTTAAATGTTAAAAATGATGAAGATTTAAGTAAAATTTTACTCAAACTTCTAGAAATGCGTATGCAAAAAGGTGAGTTTTGCATCATAAACGCTTACAATGAAACATTAAAAATTTATAAAGACTTAGCTAAACAATATCGCTATAAAATGTATGTTATTGTTTTTGATAGCTCTTTAAAACAATGTCAAGAAAAAAATCTTTTAGAAGCTAAAAAAAATGGATATATCATCCCTTATGCTCTTTTGGAAAAAACTCAAGATTTACTCAAAAAAAATCCAAAAAAATACCCAATTTTAGACTCGAGCGACTGGAAAAAATGTCTTTACCAAATGCCAAATTTAAGCAAATATAAAAAAATTCATCATATAGGAGATTTACAAGGTTGTTATAGTGTTTTAAAAGAATACATTAAAACAATCAAAGAAGATGAATTTTATATATTTTTGGGAGATTATATCAACAGAGGTATAGAAAATGGCAAAGTAATAAAATTTCTTTTAAAAATTTGCGAAAAAGAAAACGTATGCTTATTAGAAGGAAATCACGAAAGACATCTTATAAAATGGGCTAATGGAGAATTGTCAAATTCCAAAGAATTTAATGAAAATACTTTAAAGGATTTTAGAAAAGAAAAACTTACTCCAAGAGATGCTAGAAAACTCTATCCTCATCTAAAAGAATGTTTATACTACAAATTCCAAAATAAATTCATATTTTGTTCACATGGAGGAGTAAATTTTATACCCTCCAAACCTGAAAAAATAAGTTTTATACCAAGCCATGACTTTATTTATGGTGTAGGTGGATATGAAGACAGTCAAAAAGTAGCAAATCAATTTTGTAATTTCACCTCGGACAATCTTTATCAAATCTTTGGACACAGAAATAAAGAAAAACTTCCTATGAAAATAGCCAAAAGAGTATTTTTATGCGAGGGTAAAATAGATGATGATGGATATTTACGCGTAGTTACACTAGATGAAAAAGGTTTTGAGTGTATAGAAATTAAAAACCAAATTTACAAAAAGAAATAAAGCCTAAAGAGGCTTATTCTTCATCTTTATTTGTTTTTTTAACCACCTTAACACGCTCTATAGAATTCCCATCCATTTTTTTAACTTCATAGTAACAAAGTTCATCTTCAATGCGATCTCCTACTATAGGCAAGCGTCCTAAAAGATTAAATACATATCCACCTATAGTAACTTGTTCTAAATCCTCATCATAGTTTATTACAAGCATTTCTTCAACAGTTTCTATATCGCATCGTCCTTGAAATTCATAGATATTTTCAGCAAGTTTTTTATAGCTGTCTTCTTCATGCTCACTTTTAATTTCGCCAATAATTTCTTCCATGATATCTTCCATGGTTAAAATTCCAGCAGTTCCACCATACTCATCAACTACTAATGCAGTATGAGAGCGTTCTTTATTCATCATTACAAGTACTTTTGAAATGCTGATATTTTCAGGAACCAAAATCAAAGGTTTAACAAAAGTATCTAAATTTTGACTTTTATGGCTTAATTCATTTTGTATTATATCTCGTATGTGTATCATCCCTAAAATAGTATCTTTAGAACCGTCAATATAAGGAAAGCGAGTATGTTTATGCTCACAAATGATTTGCATATTTTCTTCGTAACTTTTTTGTTTATTTAGACAAATCATATCTTTTCTAGGAGTCATAATCTCTTTAGCAACAGTATCTGAAAAATCAACAGCATTGCGTATGATCTCTGTTTCAAATTCATCTAAAACTCCACCTTTTTGACTCTCACTTGCTATGATTTTAATTTCTTCTTCGCTATGAGTTAGCTCGCTTTCTTTAGCAGGTTTTATTCCAAAAAGTTTCAAACTTATAGCTGCTAAAAAATCGAAAATTTTAATACAAGGCAAAAAGAGTATCCAAAACCAATGAAGAGGTCTAGCTATAAATAAAACCGCTTTATCTGCAACTGCAATAGCTATACTTTTTGGCACAAGTTCTCCTAAAACCACATGTAAAAGAGTAATAATACTAAAAGCAATAATAAAAGCTATAGTATGGATAATAACAGTGCTAAAACCAAGATTAATAAGCGGAATTTCTAGCATTTTTGCAATAGCAGGCTCACCTATCCAACCAAGAGCTAGAGAACTTAAAGTGATTCCTAATTGACAAGCACTAAGATAAGTATCAAGTCTTGAAGTAACCTCCAAAGCTTTCTTGGCACCAGCTTTTTTTTCTTTTACCATCTCTTCAAGCTTGGAACGACGTACTTTAACAATACTAAATTCAGACAAAACAAAAAAACCATTTAAAAACACTAGAGCAAGTGCAACAACAACCATAAGTATAGAATATCCTGCATCAAAAGATGCTGTAGAAGTTTGGTTTAAATCCAAAACCTGACTGGGGTCCAATGAAGCTCCTTAAGAAATAAAATATTATTAAACCTTATTATACACAATTAAAAGTAAATTTAATATTTGAATTTTTTCTTGTATTTTATAAGAAAAAACTAAGACTTATAAGAAATATTTTTCTCAAATTCTTTTAAACGCTTATATATACTTCTAAGTTGAGTGATAGTTGTCCAGTTTGTGATAAAAACACTAAAAGAGCTTCGTACTTGATCAAAAGCATTGTTAATCTGCATTACAATACCAAGTCCTATAGCTCCGGCAAAAAGCCCTGGTGCCATGATTAAAAATGGCACTATAACTATCATTTGCTCAAATAAAATGAGCCAAATATTAAAATATCCATAATGTAAAAAAAGTCTTTTATAGTTAAATTTAAGCCCTGTAAAAAGCTCTATCATAGTCTCATTTTTAGCGTATTCTTTGCGATTATCCTCAGCATAAACAAGCTCTTTTCTAAAAGCTGCTTCAGCTTTTTGATTGTTATATTCAAGTCCAGGAAGCTTAATACCTACAAACCATGACACAACCAAGCCTCCTAAAGAAATCAAAAGTGCAATATAAACAAGCAAACCATCAATGTTTTTTAAAAAATAAAAAGAAGAATTTTCACTTAAATTTGCAAATAAAGCTTTACTCACAACATCACTTAAACTCCATAAAATCGGGATAAATGCTACAAGGGTCATCAAAGCTTTTATAAAACTAAGTCCTAAACTCTCTACGATTTTAGAAAAATTATAAGTATCTTCTTGAATTCTTTGCGAACTTCCTTCTATATTGTCATCTTTATTTTTCCAAAATTTTAAATAAGAAAAAGTCATAGCCTCACGCCACTTAAAAGCATAGACACTAGCAAAATAGATATTAATCGTAGCGATTAAAACATAAGGAATAGCAATAGCTAAAAAAACTAAAATCAAAGCATAAAAATCATTTGCTGAATAATTTGGCTTTTCAATCATAGCCCTAGAGTTGAAAAAATATTCTAATAAATTTTGATAATAATACAATGCACCTTTATTGATAAAATTAGCTTTTTGGAAATTTTGCTCAGCTCTTTGATTAGCCTCTTGGATTAAAGTGGTATTATTTTCAAGATTTTCTTCTATTTTTTGCGTAGAATTAGAATCCAAAAGTTCTATTTTTGGCTTTTGTAAAACATTGTAAAAATCACTATACCATGAATTGATTGCAACATTTAAGCTTGTTTGTATATATAAGAAAAATAACAGTAAAAAAAGTCCCAAATAAGCCCATAAAGCCCATTTTTTACTTGCAAAAAATGAAGAAAACATGCTACCACCTTTTAAAAGAAAAATTTTAATCAACTTTATTTAATCAAGAGTTTATTAAAAATCATAAATTTATCAACACATGTGTCAAAAATAAACCTCTTTATTCTTTAAAGAAATATAAAAATATAAAGATTACGTCATATTTACTTTTTAATATTAATATTTCTTATCAAAATATCTAAAAGGAATTAATGTCTATGAAAAAAATAATTTTATTTTTATTATGCGTTGGCTTTGCTTTTGCTTGCTCTGAACATTCTCATACCGACTTTAAAGATCTTAATAAAACCGAGTATAATTCTCAATTAAAGGATAAAATATGAAAAAAATCTTCTTTATGTTTTTAACGGCTGTTTCATTTTTAGGTGCTAGTGAGCTTAATATTTACTCAGCAAGACATTATAATGCTGATTTTGAAATCATCAAAAAATTCGAAGAAAAAACAGGTATTAAGGTCAATCATACTCAAGCTAAAGCTTCAGAACTTATTAAAAGACTTTCTCTTGAAGGAAGTAATTCTCCTGCTGATATTTTCATCACAGCTGATATTTCAAATCTTACAGAAGCTAAGAATTTAGGACTTTTATCCCCTGTTTCATCAAAATATTTAGAAGAATTTATACCCGCTCATTTAAGAGATAAGGATAAAGAATGGTTTGCGATTACAAAAAGAGCAAGAATTATTGCTTACAACAAAAACGCAAATATCGATATTAGCAAAATGAAAAATTATGAAGATTTAGCAAAAGCTGAATTTAAAGGAGAAATTGTTATGAGAAGTGCTACAGCTCCTTATAGCAAAACTCTTTTAGCATCTATTATAGCTAATGACGGAAATAAAGAGGCTAAAGCATGGGCTAAAGGTGTGCTTGAAAATCTTGCGACAAATCCAAAGGGTGGGGATAGAGATCAAGCCAAACAAGTATTTGCAGGCGAAGCTAAATTTGCAGTTATGAATACTTATTATATAGGGCTTTTAAAGAATTCTAAAAATCCAAAAGATGTAGAAGTGGGGAATTCTTTGGGTATTATTTTTCCTAATCAAGACAATAGAGGAACGCATATTAACATTAGCGGTATTGCTATGACAAAATCAAGTAAAAATCAAGATGCGGCTAAAAAATTTATGGAATTTATGTTAAGTCCTGAAATTCAAAAAACTCTTACTGATAGTAATTATGAATTTCCTATAAGAAATGATGTAGAATTAAGCCAAACTGTAAAAGATTTTGGAACTTTCAAAGAAGATCAAATCCCTGTGAGTAAGATAGCAGAAAATATTAAAGAAGCTGTTAAAATTTACGATGAAGTCGGTTTTAGATAATGTATAAATCCCTAAAATACTATAAACTCTGGGCAATTTTACTTGCCCTTTTTCTTGCTTTGCCTATTTTTGGTATTTTTGCTGAACTTTTTTATATTTTATTTCAAAATTTTAATGCAAGTGATTTAACCCAATTTTCATCTATTAAAGAAAATTTGAGTCATTTTTTTGATTATTTATTTTTAAAATTCATCAAAGATACTTTTATAATTAGCGTGGGAGTATTGTGTTTAAGCTTGATTTTGGGTGTGAGTTCTGCTTATTTGATCGCAAATTATGATTTTTATTTCTGTAAAATTTTAGAAAAATTACTCATTTTACCCTTGGCTATACCTGCTTATATTTTAGCCTTTGTTTATGTAGGAATTATGGATTTTCAAGGATTTTTTCACGAAAATTTTGGCTTTAGGATAGATTTTTTCAATCATTATGGTGTTATTTTTGTTTTGTCTATTTCTTTATATCCTTATATTTATTTATTTGCTAAAACAGCTTTTAAAAGTGAAGCCAAAGAGGCTTATGAAGTAGCTAAAATCATGAAATATTCTGAATTTAGAATTTTTACACGCGTGGCACTTTTGAGTGCAAGACCTGCCATTTTTTCTGGAACTTTATTGGTTTTAATGGAAACTTTGAGTGATTATGGTGCAAGTGCTTATTTGGGAGTGGATACTTTTTCAGCTGGAATTTTTAAACTCTGGTATGATTTGAATGATTCTTATTCTTCTAGTGTTTTATCGGGTATTTTAATGCTTTTTGTATTTTTGATTATGTATGTGGATTTTTATTATAAAAATAAACATCATTATAGTTTTAATCAAAATTTAACTCTTTTTATCAAAAAAAGAAAATTAAATCCTATTAAACAAATTCTATCCTGTATTTATTGTTTTATGATTGCTTTTGTAGGTTTTATTTTACCTTTTATTTGGCTAGTTTATTGGGGGCTAAAAGATCATAAGCTTTTTGAATCACAATTTTATATTATCAGTTTTAAAACTATAATCTTAGCTTTAATCACTGCTTTAATTACCACTTTTTTAGCTTATTTTTTGATGTTTAGTTCTAGGATAGTTAAAAATCATTTTTTTAATTTATTTATTTTAAAAATAAGTTCTTTGGGTTATTCTATACCTGCTGCTGCTTTAGGGATTAGCATTATAGTGCTTTTTGTATTTTTGGATAAAATTTTTCACATGAGTTTATTAGGAAATTCTTTATTTGTTCTTATTTTTGCTTATATAATTCGTTTTTTAGCGAGTGCAATTTATTCTTTAGAAGGAGGATATAATAAAATTCATCTAAATATTGATGAGGCAAGTTTAAATTTAAGAACGAGTTATTTTATTTTATTTTTTAAAATTCACACACCTTTAATGAAACATTTTTTATTTTTGGCTTTTATTATTGTTTTTATTGATACGATTAAAGAACTTCCTTTAAGTAGAATTTTAGCACCTTTTGGCTTTGAAACTTTAAGTGTTAAAGCTTTCTGGTTTGCAAGTGATGAAAGAATTTATGATGCAGCTTTGCCTTCCTTATTTATCGTTTTTCTTTCTTTAATGGTTGTTGTTTGGATGGATAAAATCACAAGGAAAGATGATGTTAGAAATTAAAAATTTATCTAAAAATTTTGGAAAAATACAAGCTTTAGAAAATATCAATCTTCATGTCAAAGAAGGAGAATTTTTAAGCATTTTAGGGGGTAGTGGAAGCGGAAAAAGCACGCTTTTAAGGATTATTGCTAAGCTTGAACAAGCTAGTTCTTATGATTTGTTTTCTTGCAAAGGTGAAGTGGCTTTGATGTTTCAAAATTATGCTTTATTTCCTCATTTAAATGTTGAAAAAAACATACTTTTTGCACTTTATGATAAAAAAGATAAAAATCAAATTTTAAATCATTTGCTTAAAACTTTTGAAATTGAAGATTTAAGATATAAAAAAATCGATGAAATTTCAGGAGGGCAAGCGCAAAGAGTGGCTTTTGCTAGAGCTATAGCAAGAGGATGTAAGCTTTTGCTTTTAGATGAACCTTTTTCTAATTTGGATCAAAATTTAAAACAAGATTTAAGAAGAGAATTGAAAAAAATGATAGAAAATCAAGGCATTACGGCTATTATGGTAACTCATGATATTGAAGATGCTTATTGTATGTCTAATCAAATCGCTTTTTTAGAAAAAGGAAAAATTTTAGCTCATGCAAATCCTAAAGAGCTTTATTTTAAGCCTGATTTTAAAAGTGCGCAAATTTTACCTGATTTAAATATCATAGAAGAAAAACTTGATTTAGAAGATGAATTTTTTGCTTGGATAGCTTCAAAAAATTATATTTTTGGTTATGCAGAGCTTAAAATAGGAAATCGTTTTGAGGCTAAAATTTTACAAAAAGAATTTTTAGGGGCTTTTTATAGACTTAAGTTAAGATATAAAAATATAGAATTTTTTATGTTATTAAGCTCAAATTATAACTTAGAAGAAAAAATAAATTTTGATATTATCAATTTTTAGCTAAAATTCCTAAAAATCTTTTAAGGACAAATTTCATGAAAAATCTTTTAATCATAGGCGCAGGTGGAGTAAGTCGTGTGGCTACTGTAAAATGCGCAATGAATTCTGATACTTTTAGTAAAATTACTTTAGCTAGTAGAACAAAAAGCAAATGTGATGAAATCGCTGCTTTTATCAAAGAGCGTTTAGGGGTTCAAATTGAAACGGCGCAAATTGATGCTGATGATAGCAATGCGGTTGTAGAACTTATCAAGAAAACAGGAGCGCAAATTTTACTCAATGTTGCTTTGCCTTATCAAGATTTGAGTTTAATGGATGCTTGTATAAAAGCAGGGATTGATTATATAGATACGGCAAATTATGAACATCCTGATTTGGCTAAATTTGAATACAAAGAGCAATGGGCGAGAAATGATGAGTTTAAACAAGCAGGAATTTTAGGACTTTTAGGAAGTGGATTTGATCCTGGTGTAACTAATGTTTTTTGTGCTTATGCACAGCAAAATTTATTTGATGAAATTTCTTATATAGATATTTTAGATTGCAATGCAGGTGATCATGGCTATGCTTTTGCGACCAATTTTAACCCTGAAATCAACCTGCGTGAGGTTTCTGCTAAAGGGCGTTATTGGGAAAATGGCAAGTGGATAGAAACAGAACCGATGGAAATAAAAATGGAGTGGAATTATCCAGAAGTAGGAGTGAAAGATAGCTATTTGCTTTATCATGAAGAACTTGAAAGCTTGGTAAAAAATATCAAGGGTTTAAAAAGAATACGCTTTTTTATGACTTTTGGACAAAGTTATTTAACTCATATGAAATGCCTTGAAAATGTTGGAATGCTAGGGATTAAACCTGTGATGCACCAAGGAAAAGAAATCATTCCTATAGAATTTTTAAAAACCTTGCTTCCTGATCCTGCGAGTTTGGGGCCACGCACTAAAGGTTATACCAATATAGGTTGCGTGATTCGTGGTAAAAAAGATGGAAAAGACAAGCAAGTTTATATTTATAATGTTTGCAATCATGAAGAATGTTACAAAGAAACTGGTGCACAAGCTGTGAGCTATACTACAGGTGTTCCTGCTATGATAGGTACGAAATTAATCGCTAAAGGAATTTGGCAAGGAAAAGGCGTGTTTAATATGGAAGAATTTGACGCTAAGCCTTTTATGGAAGAGCTGAATTCTCAAGGACTTCCTTGGAAGATTATCGAAATGACTCCGAGTTTAGGAGAGTAAAAAAGGCATCGTTTTGATGCCTTTAAATTATTTTATAGGGTGAAGTTCATTTGCATAAAAGCTAACTGATCCCATGCCTTCTTTTAAAGCCCATTCATAAGCTTTTGCAACAAATTCCCAATTAATATGAGCATAGAATTTCTCTAAATAAGCAGGGCGTGCATTGCGATGATCTACATAATAAGCATGTTCCCAAACATCTACAACAAGTAAAGGAACTTTATCTTCGGTAATTGGTGTAGCTGCATTTGAAGTACCTACAAATTCTAGTTTTTGATTTTTAGTATTATAAACTAACCAAAACCATCCTGAACCAAAAACTCCTGTAGCACCTTTGATGAATTCAGCTTTGAAATTTTCTAAAGATCCAAATTCTTTTTCTAGTGCCGCTTGTAAATTAGCATCTATACTTTGACATGAACCGCCACAGCCACAGCCTGTACTTGGCTTAATGCAATCAAAATAAAAATCATGATTATAAACTTGAGCTGCGTTATTAAATACGCCCCCATTTGAAGTTTTGATAATACTTACAAGATCTTTACCTGCAAATTCAGTATCTTTAATAAGATTATTTAGATTTGTAACATAAGTATTGTGATGTTTTCCATGATGATAGCTAAAAGTTTCAGCACTCAAAAAATCACCAAAAGCATTGGTATCATAAGGTAATTTTCTTAATTCAAACATAATTTCTCCTTTATTTTTAGTTTGATATTGAAAATATTACCATAATAATATTAAAAAGAGTAAAAATATCTTAAAAGCTTAGTGGGTAAAATTTCTATTTATTTAACCTAAATAAAATAAGATATATTTATAATATATTTTAATAATAATTTAAATATATATATAAAAAATTATATTTTTTTGAAATATTTTTACAAAAAATATCTATTTGTTGATTTTTAATAATTACAATTAATTTGCAACTAAAAATTATTCATAAGGAGGAAAATATGAAAAAAGTTGTACTAATCTCAGCATTACTAGGTGCTTTCGCAGCTAATGTTTTTGCAGCTAATACTCCAAGCGATGTAAATCAAACACATACAAAAGCTCATCATTCAAAAGCTAAAGCTGATAAAAAACATGAAGCTAAAACTCACAAAAAAACAAAAGAGCAAACACCAGCTCAATAATGCCCAGCCTTGATATAAGTCTATAATAGACTTATATCAAAAGCTATTCGTATTCTACAAAATAAATTATTAATATTTATTAAATTTCAATAGAAAAAATGAAAAAATTGTTATTTTAAAAGAAAAATTAAAAAGTGGTGACCCATACGAGACTCGAACTCGTGTTACCGCCGTGAAAGGGCGATGTCCTAACCGCTAGACGAATGGGCCACTTTTAAGGAGTAAAAAATAAAAATGAAATTGAATTATATATATTTATTTCTTAAAATTTAATTAAATATATCAAAATTATGTGATTTTTATCTTTGTTTGATTATAATTTCATCTTCAATTTTTTATAAAATTTTAGGATTTGTTATGGATTTTTATAGTCTTATTTTTTTATCCTGTGCTTTAGGAATGGATGCTTTTGCTGTATCACTATGCAAAAGGTTTTAGTGTTAAAAAACTACATTTAAAACATTATCTTATTGTTGGAATTTATTTTGGTGGATTTCAAGCTTTGATGCCAACTATTGGTTATTTTATAGGCATAACTTTTGCATCTTTTATTGCGAGTATTGATCATTGGATAGCTTTTATTTTACTTTCTTTAATAGGATTAAAAATGATCAAAGAGTCATTGGAAAATGAAAATTGCGATAGTAATGCCAATCAATTTGGCTTTAAAACCATGCTAGCTTTAGCAATTGCTACGAGTATCGATGCACTAGCAGTTGGTGTGAGTTTTGCATTTTTAAATGTAAATTTATTATTAGCTATATTTTTAATAGGTATTATCACCTTCATTTTATGTATCATTGCTCTAAAAATAGGGAATAAATTTGGAATTTATCTTAAAAATAAAGCTGAACTTTTAGGCGGATTGGTTTTAATTATACTAGGAGTAAAAATTCTAATAGAACATTTATTTTTCGATTGAAAATTTCATTCTTAAAGTAGCTAAAGCTTTATCAAATTCCAAGGCTTTACTTTGAAATTTTTTATTAAAAGTTCTTTGTCTTTTGGCAAGTTGTGTAGTATGTATCGTGATTAAATTTTCAAGCTCTTTAAAGGAAATTTCTCCATCTAAATATTCTTTACACTCTTTCAAACCTATAGAATTTAATGCTTTAAGTTTATGATCAAATTTAGAAAAAAGAATTTTTGCTTCATCTAAAAGTCCATTATCAAGCATTTCTTTTGTTCTAGTTTTAATACGTTTTTTTAAAATTTCTTTATCCCACGCAAGCTCATAAATTTCTATATCTTTAAGCACCCCAGTTTTTTGTGTTCTTTTTAAAAATTCACTAGGAATTTCTCTTGTTTGTTCATAAATACCCAGCCATTTTTTTAATCTATAAGTATCATTTTTTTCTATTTTATAGTTTGGATCAATATTTAATAAAAGAGCATAAATTTCATCGTTATTTAAAGAACTCTTTGACTCTAAGGTTTTTTCACTTAAACCATCTATCATAGTTTTTAAATAAAATCCAGTTCCACCTACTATAATTAGAGGTAAATTTCTAGCTAAAGCAAATTCTTTTGCTTTTTGATATTCTCTTATGAATAACTCAACATTAAAATGTTCATTCACGCTCAATAAATTTACCCCAAAGTATTTTATACTCGCAAGATCATCTTGTGAAGGCTTGGCACTTGCTATATTAATCTCTTTATAAACACAAAGACTATCAAGACTTAAAACAACAGCATTAAATTCTCTTGCTAAAGTATTGGCTATGTATGTTTTTCCACTCGCGGTTGTTCCTATTAATGCTATTTCAAAAAACATTTTAATATTTATCCTAAAATTTATAAAAATTTTAGTAAAATCATAGCAAAAAATATTTTAAAGTAGAAAAATGAACACATTCTGGATAAAATTTAAAGATATTTTAGAACTTGTAGTATTTAAGCATTCTATTTTTGCTTTGCCTTTTTTATTTTCCTCTATGATTGTAGCATCAAAACTTGCAAATGACACTGCTTGGTTTGGTTTTAAGGCGTTGATTTTAGGCATTATTTGTGCAGTAAGTGCAAGAAATTTTGCCATGGCTACAAATCGTTTAATGGATGAAGATATAGATAAGGATAATCCTCGTTGTGCAAATCGCCCTAATGTCAGTGGAAAAATAGGTAGAAAAAGCGTATGGATTTTTATCATTATTAATGCACTTATTTTTATATCATGTTCTTATTTTATTAATACCTTGGCCTTTTATTTGTCTTTTCCTGTGCTTTTGGTATTGGCTATTTATTCAGCTTTTAAGCGCTTTAGTTCTTTAGCACATTTAGTTTTAGGATTTTGTTTAGGACTTGCGCCTATTGCAGGAAGTGTTATAATTATGGGTGAAATTCACATTTATAGCGTTATTTTATGTTTAGGTGTAACTTTTTGGACAGCTGGGTTTGATCTGCTTTATTCTTTACAAGATATGGAGTATGATAAAAAAATAGGACTTCACTCTATTCCTGCTAAATTTGGTTCAAAGGCTACTTTATTTATATCATCTTTTTGCCATATTTTAGCGGTATTATTTTGGCTTCTTTTTGTGTGGGAAGTTTGGGGTGTAGCACTTGGAAAAATAGCACTTATTGGGGTAATTATAAGCGGTATTATTTTAGCCTTGGAACATAAAATTGTTCATAAGAATTTTGCTCATATTGATAGAGCATTTTTTACTCTAAATGGTTATTTAAGTATTATCTTTTTTATTTTTATTTGGATTGATTTATTATGGAATTAGCACTTTTTAAAGCAGGATTTGAAGCTCATTTAGAATGTTGTGAAATAGAAAATAACCGTTTTCTTGGAGAATACCTAAAACTTGGAGCAATTTCTCAAATTTTAAAATGGAAAAAACTTGCTTTACGCATTGATTTTGACGAGGGTGAAAAAATTATTTTTGATCTTCTTTTAAGTCTAAAAGAAGATATTTTAAGACTTGAAAATTCTTTAGATAAAAATAAAGAACTTATACCACTTAAGCAAAAAGGGGTAATAGAATCTTTAAATTTTGAGTATCTAAATTTTTTGGATACTATTTTAGAAGAAGATAAAGAATATTATTTAAGATTTGATTTAAATAATCAAAAAATAGCTATTTTTATCAAAGCTCAAAGTCAAACATTGGCAAAAATTATCAAAATTAAGCCTGAAGACAAAATGGCTTTTGATGCTTTTGTTGTTGAAATCCAAAGAAATATGATAAGAAATAAGAAAGGCCAAGAATGAGTGATGATGTACTTTATTTAGTTTTTATAATTGTGCTTTTAATTGCAATGCTAGCCTACATGAATATCAAAGAAAGAGAAAATAATGCAAAAATAGCAAAACTTCAAAATGTGATAGAAGATATTACCAAAGAACTTCATTATTTTCGTAAAGAATTAGGAGTTAAAGATGATAGCGAAGAGGATGAAGACTATAAAACCTCTCTTTTAAAAGAAGAAATTATGATTGAACTTGATAAACAAATCAGTTCAAAAATCACTCCTGTTTTAAGAACACTAAAAACTATGGAACATATCATAGAAGATTTTCAAAATGAACAACAAAATCGTCTTTTAAATTTGGAACAAAAAGCACAAAGCATGGCTAAACTTACACCAAATTACGATACAGAAGAACAAAAAATAGAAAATCTTTTCAAAGAAGGAAAAAGCATAGAACAAATCGCTAAAGATTTACGCATTGGCACTGGAAATGTAGAACTTGTCTTAAAATTTAAGAAATTAATAAAATAGAATGGAAAATAAATGCTTATAGATCAATTCGGTAGAAAGATAAATTATCTTAGAATTTCAGTTACACAAAGATGTAACTTTCGCTGCCTTTATTGTATGCCAAAAATTCCTTTCGATTATCAGCCAAAAGAAAATTTATTAAGCTTTGAAGAACTTTTTTTATTTGTTAAAGCAGCTATAGACGAAGGAATTGAAAAAATCCGTATAACAGGTGGGGAACCTTTATTAAGAAAAGATTTAAGTATTTTTATAAAAATGATTAGCGATTATAAAAGCGATATTGACCTTGCTATAACTACAAATGGATTTTTACTAAAAGACTTTGCTAAAGACCTAAAAAATGCTGGACTTAAACGACTTAATATTTCACTTGATACCCTAGATCACAAAAAAGCAAAAACTCTTGCGCAAAAAGATGTATTAGATAGTGTTTTATCTGGAATTGATGAAGCTTTAAATCTAGATTTGAAAGTAAAACTTAATACTGTAGCTCTTAAAAATTTAAACGATGATGAACTGATATCTCTTTTGGAATTTGCAAAATCAAAAAAAGCTCAAATTCGCTTTATAGAATTTATGGAAAATACTCATGCTTATGGTAAATTACAAGGATTAAAAAGAGATGAAATTATACAAATTTTGAGTCAAAAATATCAAATTCAACTTATAAAAAAAGATGAAAAAGCACCTGTGAGTATTTACAAGGCAGATGATTATGAATTTGGAATTATAGATCCTCATAGCCATGAATTTTGCGATTCTTGCAATCGCATACGCTTAAGTGCTGAAGGCTTGTTAATACCTTGCCTTTATTTTGATGAAGCATTAAGCATAAAAGAAGCGGTTCGAAAAGGTGATATTAAAGCCGCTGTAGAAATATTACAAGAAGTATTAAGAAATAAACCAGAAAAAAATAAATGGAGTGTTGTTGATAATGAAACCTCATCTCGTGCTTTTTATCAAACTGGAGGTTAATTTTGCAACTTGTTGAAAGTTTCTTAAGCATTCAAGGAGAAGGCAAATATAATGGAAAATTAGCTATTTTTATGCGTTTTGCTGGTTGCAATTTCAACTGTTTAGGTTTTAATGTAAAAATATCAAAAAACGATAAAACTCTCATTGGATGTGACACGATAAGAGCTGTTTTCACAAAAGATTTTAAAGAAAGTTATGAAACTTTAAATGCTAATGAACTTTTAAAAAGAGTGATAAAATTAAAAAAAGACTTTGATCCTATAGTTGTTATCACAGGTGGAGAGCCATTAATCCATTATGAAAATCCTGAATTTATAGAATTTATCCAAATGTTATTAAAAAATAAATTCGAAATACACTTTGAAAGCAATGGAAGCATAGAAATTGATTTTGATAGATATCCTTTTTACAAAGAATGTATTTTTGCTTTAAGCGTTAAACTCCAAAATAGTGGGATAAAAAAAGATAAACGATTAAATTTTAAAGCTTTAAAAGCATTTAAAAATTACGCAAAAGATAGTTTTTATAAATTTGTTTTAGATGCCAATACTCTTGATAATTCATTTTTAGAAATCAATGAAATTCTAAAAGAAGCTCCAAATCAAATTTTTTGTATGCCTATGGGTGAAAATGAGCAAAACCTTAAAAAAAATGCTCAAAAAATTGCTGAATTTTGTATTAAGAATGGTTATAATTATTCTGATAGAATTCATATTCGTCTTTGGAACGATAAAGAGGGTGTATGATTATAAGAAAATTATTTGAATTTGAAAACGCACACATTGTTAGATTTTGTTCTTCTAAGCGTTGCAAAAGTAGCATTCATGGACATTCTTACAAAGTTGAAGTTTTACTTGAAAGCAAATATTTAGATAATGCTGGAATGGTCTATGATTTTGGACTTTTAAAAACCTATATACGCCAAATTATTGATAGTTTTGATCATGCTATCACTCTTTTTAAATATGATGACGCAAAATATTTAGAAGAAATGAAAAAATATTCAAGTCGTTGGATTTGCCTGCCTGTTAATGTAAGTGCTGAAAATTTTTGTCGTGTATTTTTCATACTTATAGATGCTTTATTAAAACAAACAAAAATGGTAAATGGAGAACAAGGAGTGACTTTACAAAGCATCATTGTTCATGAAACAAGAACAGGCTATGCACAAGGTTTTAGAGAAGATGCCTATAGTGAGCTAATGCCAAAAATTTCACTTCAAGACATAGAATTTTCCAATGGCATTAAAGCAGAATGGAATGATATAGATTTTTATAACAAATTAAAAAATGAAGAAATTTTTATAAATCCAAAGGAGATTTAATGCAAAAAGCTAAAATTTTAATTACCTTAAGTTTTTTTTTATTAGTTTTATCTGCCTGTTCTAATGATGAAAAAAATATTTCCAAGACTCAAAATACAGATCAAGAAGTAGTCCAAATAGAACAAAACGATGAAAAAACAGAATTAAGTGACTCCAACCTGCCTTTACCTGTAGATGATGAAGCACAAAGTTCAAATGATGAACATGAAGTCAATCCTAGTATTATCAACTCTTTATATAAACAAAAATGCGCCACTTGTCATGGAGAAAAAGGGGAATTAAAACCTAAAAACAGCACGGCCATTAAAACCTTGAGCAATAAAATTTTTATACAAAAAATAAAAACGATAAAAGATAAAAACCATAGTTTTTTAAGTGATGAACAAATTCAAAATTTAGCTGATTTTATAAACAAAGGAAAATAATGGATCAAAGTTACGAATTCTTTTTAGCTTTACATCTTTATAGTCTTTATGCGAGCGGTTTTTTAATGCTTTTTTATCTTATACTAACACAAGGAAATTTTAAAACCGAATTCATTTTTATTCGCAGAATACGATTATTTTTACCAATTTATTATTTATTTTTAGCTTTGATTATTTTTACAGGTTGTTTGTTATCAGCAATGAAACAATTTCAAATGAATGTCAATATCTGGGTAATGATTTTTTCTTGGATCTTAATTTTTGCCTTAGCAATTTTTCACTTTGTTTGTTTTAAAAAAGCAAGAAGATTTAGAAAATATGCCACTTTTAGATGGATTAGTTGTTTGATTTTACCTTTTGAAATTTTTTTATTGTTTTTGCCTTTTTTAATAGAAAGATATCTATAAAATGCAATTTTTGTATAACAAGCAAGCTGGAGAAGAGTTTATACAACTTCAAGGTGAAAACTTTAACCATTTAAAAGTAAGAAGAGTAAAGGAAAATTCGGAGCTAAATCTTAGAAATTTACAAGATAATTTTCTTTACAACTATACAATCACAAATTTAACAAGAAATTCTTGCACTTTAAAATTTTTAAACAAAAAATCACAAAATATAAAACAAAGTGAATTAAACTTAGCCTTAGCCATTATAGATATTAAAATTTTAGAAAAAACTCTACCTTTCTTAAATGAACTTGGAGTAAAAAAGTTACATTTGGTTTTTACAAATTTTTCACAAAGAAATTTTAAAATCGATTTAGAAAGATTTGAAAAAATCATTATTTCTTCTTGTGAACAATGCGGTAGAAATACTAAAATGGATTTAATTATCCACCAAAGCACTCAAGAATTTGTTCAAAAATTTCCAAATGCAATTATGGTTGATTTTCAAGGAGAACAACAAAGTCATTTCGATGAAAAAGAATTATATTTTATAGGTCCTGAAGGTGGATTTAACAATGATGAGAGATTATTGTTTAACCGGAAAATCTCTCTTAAAAGCTCTAATATTCTAAAAAGTCAAACAGCTATTATAGCTATAGCTTCAAAAATTTTGCTTTAACTTTTCTTAAATTAATCTCTTTTTTATGTTAAATAATTTATAATCACGGCTTATTGTTTTAATTTTTAAGGAAAACTAATGAAAAAAGAAATTCACCCAGAATATGTAGAATGCAAAGTAAGTTGTGCTTGTGGAAATACTTTTACAACAAAGTCAAACAAAGCAGAATTAAGAGTAGATATTTGTTCAAATTGCCATCCTTTTTTTACAGGCAGTGAAAAAATTGTAGATGCTGCAGGTCGTGTAGAAAAATTTAAGAAAAAATACGCAATGCAATAATTATGCTTTATTTTATTCCTACTCCCATAGGAAATTTAAGCGATATTTCTTTTAGAGCCTTAGAACTTTTAAAGACTTGCGATCTTGTGTTTTGCGAAGATACAAGAGTAAGTAAGTCTTTGATTTCGTTATTAAATACCAAATTTCACACTGATATACATATTTCTAAATTTATAGCCTTACACTCCCATAATGAAAAAGAAGTTTTAGCAAGTATTGATTTAAAGATATTTGAAAAAAATGTAGCTTATTTAAGCGATGCAGGAATGCCAGGGATTAGTGATCCTGGCAAGGCTTTGGTAGAATTTGCACAAGAAAATAATATCACCTATGAAATTTTACCAGGTGCAAATGCAGCCTTAGTTGCTCTTGTAAGCTCAGCATTTTGTCAAAAAGAATTTATCTTTATTGGTTTTTTAGCAAATAAAGGCAAAGAAAGACAAAAAGACATAGAAAAAATTTTAAACCTTCCTTATCCAAGTATTATTTACGAATCCCCCAAGCGTATTTTATCTTTAGTAGAACAAATTATGATTCTAGACAGCCAAAGAGAAATTTTTTTGATTAAAGAAATCAGTAAAAAATTTGAAAAAAAATTTAAAGGCAATGCTAAAGAGCTTTTTGAAATTTTAAAAAAGTCTAATTTAAACGGTGAATGGGTTGTAGTACTGCAATCAAAAGAGCAAAATTTTTTGCAAAATACTCTTTGTGAAAAAGATATTATGGATTTAGAGCTGCCTTTAAAAGCAAAAGCAAAATTATTATCAAAGATCAATGAAAAAAATGCAAAAGAAATTTATCAAAAACTGCTTTTAAGTCAAGATTAGGTAAAATTTTAATATGATAGTTTATGGGAAGCAAATATTTTTTTATATTTTAGAATATCATAAAGACTGTATCAATGAGCTTTATTTAGCAAAAGAATGTGATAAAACTACTTTTTCCAAAATCGCAAAATCAGGTTTTAAAATCAAAAAACTTGATTTTAAAACTGCTCAAGCTTATGCGAAAGGTGGAAATCATCAAGGTTTTTTGCTAGATATTAAAGAAAGTTCTTTTGCGAATTTAAATGAGATCAAAAAAAATGATTTTATTGTTATGCTTTATGGAATTAGCGATGTAGGAAATATAGGGGCTATCACGCGTACAGCTTATGCTTTAGGGGTTGGGGCTTTAATTTTTATTGGTGAAAAATTAACCATGGAAGGAATAATTCGCACAAGCAGCGGAGCGGCTCTTGATTTACCTATTGTGATAAGCAACGATGCTTTAAGTGTAATAAATGAACTAAAACAAGTAGGTTTTTATTTTTATGCGAGTGATGGCTCGGGAAAAGAAATTCACAGTGTAAAAATAAACAATGGTAAAAAAGTTTTAGTTTTGGGTAGTGAGGGTTTTGGTTTAAGCTCTAAAATTGTAAAAAAATGCGATGAATGTGTGGGCATTGCGATGAAAAATAATTTTGATAGTCTTAATGTCAGCGCTGCCTTTGCAATACTTTGTGATAGGATGTTAAATGCTTAATTGGAAAAAAATACAAGAATTAAATTTAAAAGAAGTTGCAGCAAAAACGCAAATTGAACTTGATTTTCTTGAAGCTTTAGTAGAAAAGAATTTTGCTGTTTTAAGTCGTTTTAATGTTAAAGGTTTTGTTAAAATTTTGAGCAGAGAATACGAACTCGACTTTAGTGATTTTAACGAAGAGTATGAAGCTTATCTTAACGAAAACAATCCTACTCCACAAACAAAATCAAAAATGATAACCCCAAAACTAGATGCTTATAGTCAAAAATCCTCTAACGCTTGGCCTTTTTTGATTGTTCTTATTGTTTTAGTGATTATAGGAAGTGGAATTTATTATTTTGATACACTTAAAACTTTTTTCAAAGATGAACAAAATAATACTAGTGCAACAGTTATAGATATCATAGGACAAGCACAAGAAAATTTAAAATCTTTAGGTGGAAACAATGTTGTTGTTATAGACAACAATAAAGCACAAGAAACAAATCAAACAGAGAGCGTTTTACCAAGCCAAAACATCTCATTACAAGAAAATGATAAAAACATAAGCATAGAAAATAATATCAGTGAAAATAACACAACCCTACTCGATGAAGAAAAAAATACCCAAATCCAAGAAGACACCAATACACCAAAAACTGATTCTTTAAAAGAAGCACATTTTAAAACCTCTACCAAGATTTGGATAGGTTTAATAGATTTAAAAAGTCTTAAAAAAACAAGCTTTGTTAAAGAAAAAGATTTTAATATTTCTTTAGATAAAGATCAGTTAATTTTAACAGGGGCTGCAGCTTTAACAATGTTTGATCAAGAAAATAAAGAACAAAAATTTCCTGCAGGAATTTCAAAACGTTTCTTGATTAAAGATGGAAAAATTACAAGTATTTCAGCTGCTGAATTTGTAAAATTAAATAAAGGTAAAGAATGGTAAAAAAAATTATTATTCTTACTCTTTGGGTTAATATATCTTTTGCAATCTCAAGTCTTGAATTAGCAAAAAATTTAGTAAACAATCCTAGTAAAAATTCTCAACTAGAATTATTATTTTCAAATAATTCTTACATAGATAATAATGGAAATTGTGATATTGCAAAAATATCTCAAATATTAAAAACCAATTCTTTAATTGCCTTAACACTATCAAATCCTCAAAGTCTAAGACTAAATTTTAAAGCAAAAGCTGATGAAGTTATGTTTTTTAAAATTTTATCCGATGTTTTAACAGATGCTGGATATATATATTTTATCCCTACAGATTTGATTTTAAGAGAAGGAAATATTGACTATACCATACAAGTAGAATCTCAATATGTTTTAGATCCTGGAACGCTTTACAATCTCTTAAAAGAAAATTCTGTCTATATAAATAATATTAAGCGTATTGGGGCATATGACTATGAATATGATTTAAATTTTTCCAATGCTGTATTAAAAACCAATACAAATGTTAATTTAAATACTCCAAAATCATTAGAAAAGCCCCTTAAAGACTATGTGCTTGATTTAAAAAATGCTACAAATTTGATTATTGATGCAAATGATTTAGACAATTGGTTTCCTAAAATCTTCTTTTTAGATAAAAATCTAAATCTAATTAAAGCAGTAAAAAGCGAAAATAAAAATAATCATTTTTCAGAACTTATTCCAAATGGTGCTATATATGCTATTGTAAGCGATATGTATAGTTTAGATAATATACGCAGGGGTTTAAAAATCACACTTAAAAAATAAAGGATTAAGAAATGTTTGATGAAATCCGTTTTAATACCATAGAAAGACTTCCAAATTATGTTTTCGCAGAAGTAAATGCGATAAAAATGGCAGCAAGACGTGCTGGAGAGGATATCATCGACTTTTCAATGGGAAATCCCGATGGTAAAACTCCACAACACATTATAGATAAACTTTGTGAAAGTGCTAACAAAGATAAAACCTCGGGATATTCTACATCCATGGGGATTTATAAACTTCGCTTAGCAGTTTGTAATTGGTATAAAAGAAAATATAATGTCAATTTAGATCCTGAAAATGAAGTTGTAGCTACCATGGGTTCAAAAGAGGGTTTTGTAAATCTTGCAAGAGCGATTATAAATCCTGGAGATGTTGCTATTGTGCCAACTCCTGCTTATCCTATACATACTCAAGCTTTTATTATAGCAGGAGGTAATGTAGCAAAAATGCCTTTAGCTTATAATGAAAAATTTGAGCTTGATGAAAATCAATTTTTTGAAAATTTGCATAAAACTTTAAATGAAAGCATCCCGCGTCCAAAATATGTCGTTGTTAATTTCCCGCATAATCCAACAACAGTAACTTGTGAGAAAAGTTTTTATGAAAGATTGATAGCAACGGCAAAAAAAGAAAGATTTTATATTATTTCAGATATTGCTTATGCAGATTTAACTTATGATGACTATAAAACTCCTTCTATTTTGGAAATTGAAGGTGCAAAAGATGTAGTGGTAGAAACTTACACTCTTTCAAAATCTTACAATATGGCAGGTTGGCGTGTAGGTTTTGTAGTAGGAAATAAACGCTTAGTCAGTGCGCTTAAAAAAATAAAATCTTGGTTTGATTATGGTATGTACACACCTATTCAAGTAGCAGCTACCATAGCTTTAGATGGAGATCAAACTTGTGTGGATGAAATCCGTGCAACTTATGATAAAAGAATGCACATTTTACTTGAAGCTTTTGAAAATGCAGGCTGGAAACTTCAAAAACCAAGAGCAAGTATGTTTGTTTGGGCAAGACTCCCTGAAAGCAAAAGGCATTTAAAAAGTTTAGAATTTTCAAAGCAACTTTTACAACGCGCTAGTGTTGCAGTAAGTCCTGGGGTAGGTTTTGGCGAAGCAGGTGATGAGTATGTAAGAATTGCTTTAATTGAAAATGAAAATCGCATACGTCAAGCTGCACGCAATATCAAAAAATATTTAAAAGAATAAGTTATGAAAGTAGCGATTCTTGGTTATGGCACTGTTGGAAGTGCAGTGGTTAAATTTCTTTTAGAAAATGATAAACTCATTCGTGCAAGATGTGGACAAAGTATCACTCCTGTGATCGCTCTTGCTAGAAGTCCCAAAAAAAATGCTTTAATTCCAATTACTCACAGTGTTGAAGAAATTTTAAATGCTGATGTAGATGTTTTTGTAGAATTAATGGGTGGGGTGGATGAAGCTTTTAAAATAGTGAGTGAAATTTTAAAAAAGAAAAAAGCCGTTGTTACTGCAAATAAAGCTATGCTTGCTTATCATCGTTATGAACTTGAAAATTTGGCTAAAAATTTAGCTTTTGGTTATGAAGCAAGTGTGGCTGGAGGAATTCCTATTATCAAGGTTTTAAAAGAAGGTTTAAGTGCAAATAATATTTTGGCTATAAAAGGGATTTTAAATGGCACGAGTAATTATATTTTAAGTTCTATGAGTCAAAAAAATATGAGTTTTGAACAAGCCTTACAAATAGCTCAAAATTTAGGTTATGCAGAGGCTGATCCAACTTTTGACATAGAAGGACAAGATGCAGCACATAAACTGCTTGTTTTATCAAGTATCGCTTATAATCTTAAAGCTAAACCTGAAGATATTTTGATCGAGGGTATTAGTGAAATTGCACCTGAAGATATGTATTTTGCTAATGAGTTTGAATTTACCATAAAACTTTTAGGTATAGCTAAGGTGCGTGAAAATAAAGTAGAATTAAGAGTGCATCCTACTATGATAGATAAAGAAAAAATGCTTGCAAAAGTTGATGGAGTGATGAATGCTATAAGCATTAATGGAGATTTGTTGGGTGAAAGTTTGTATTATGGAGCAGGAGCAGGAGGAGAGGCTACTGCAAGTGCTGTGATTTCAGATCTTATGGATATAGCAAGAGATCAGGTAAAAGCACCAATGCTTGGTTTTGTGAATACTTTAGAATACGAGCTTTTAAGCAAAGATGAAATTTATACAAAATATTATTTAAGGGTGAAAGTTGAAGATAAAATAGGGATTTTATCTAAAATCACACAATTGATGAGTGAAAATAATATTTCTATCGATAGTTTTTTACAAAAACCTAAAAAAAATGATGAAAATTACAGTACTTTGTTTTTTACTACACATTTAACTTATGAAAAAAGCATACAAAATTTGCTTGAAATTTTACGCAAACAAGATTTTATAAAAACCAAGCCTTTTATGATGCGTATAGAATAATGGGTGTAAAAGCTTATTTAGATGGAATTTTAGGGGAAGATAAGGCTTGTAAATTTTTAAAAAAACAGGGCTTTGAAATTTTAAAAAGAAATTTCCATTCTAAATTTGGAGAAATCGATATAATAGCCAAAAAAGATGAAATTTTACATTTTATAGAGGTTAAATTTACTCAAAATGATTATGAAGTTTCCGAGCGTTTGGATAGAAAAAAACTTGAAAAAATTTTAAAAACTATAGAATTTTATCATCTTAAAAATGGAATTTCATCGGATTTTCAGATTGATCTGATTTGCATTAAAAATGATGTGATACAATTTTGCGAAAATATAAGTTTTTAAGCTGATATTTAAAAAAATAAAATACAATTAGACAAAAATTAAAGAAAGGAAAAATTATGGGAAAATATATTGAATTAACAAGTGATAATTTTGCTCAAGCAAAAGAAGGTGTAGCTTTAGTTGATTTTTGGGCTCCATGGTGCGGACCTTGTAGAATGCTTGCTCCAGTTATTGATGAACTTGCAAATGACTTTGATGGTAAAGCTAAAATTTGCAAAGTAAATACAGATGAACAAGGTGATTTAGCAGCTGAATTTGGTGTTCGCTCTATTCCTACACTTATTTTCTTTAAAAATGGTGAGGTTGTAGATCAACTCGTTGGTGCACAATCTAAACAAGCAATTAGCGATAAATTAAACTCTTTGCTATAAACTAAAGGCTAGTATAACTAGCCTTCTTCTTAAAAATTTCAAATTTATACTAAATAATAATTTTTATTAACTACTATTAAGAATAATTTTTATATCATTATTAATAATAAAATTCAATATAAAGGAAATATAAATGTTAGATGTAGCAATCATAGGTGGAGGTCCTGCTGGACTTAGTGCCGGACTTTATGCAACTAGAGGTGGACTTAAAAATGTAGTAATGTTTGAAAAAGGTATGCCTGGTGGACAAATTACCTCAAGTTCTGAGATAGAAAATTATCCAGGTGTAGCCCAAGTTATGGATGGAATTTCTTTTATGGCTCCTTGGAGTGAACAATGTATGCGTTTTGGTTTAAAACATGAAATGGTTGGAGTAGAACAAATTTTAAAAAATAGTGATGGAAGTTTTACCATCAAATTAGAAGGTGGTAAAACAGAACTTGCTAAAGCTGTGATAGTTTGTACAGGCTCAGCTCCAAAAAAAGCAGGTTTTAAGGGCGAAGATGAATTTTTTGGAAAAGGTGTAAGCACTTGTGCAACTTGTGATGGATTTTTTTATAAAAATAAAGAAGTTGCAGTTTTAGGTGGTGGAGATACGGCTTTAGAAGAAGCTTTATATCTAGCAAATATTTGTTCTAAGATTTATCTTATCCACCGCAGAGATGAGTTTAGAGCAGCTCCATCTACAGTAGAAAAAGTTAAGAAAAACGAAAAAATAGAACTCATTACTAGCGCAAGTGTAGATGAAGTATATGGCGATAAAATGGGTGTTGCTGGAGTAAAAGTAAAATTAAAAGATGGTAGTATTAGAGATTTAAATGTTCCAGGAATTTTTACTTTTGTTGGTCTTAACGTAAGAAATGAAATTTTAAAACAAGACGATAGTAAGTTTTTATGCAATATGGAAGAAGGTGGGCAAGTAAGTGTTGATCTTAAAATGCAAACTAGCGTTGCTGGACTTTTTGCCGCAGGGGACCTTAGAAAAGATGCGCCTAAGCAAGTTATTTGTGCTGCAGGTGATGGAGCTGTAGCTGCATTAAGTGCTATGGCTTATATAGAAAGCTTGCATTAAGATTTTATAAAGTTGCTAAAAGCAACTTTATTTTTATTTAGCTTCCTATCACTCCACCATCAAGTTTTCTTATCATTATTACACTCGATCTTGGTGTTTTTCCATAAGGAAAAGTACTACCTTTTAAACCTTCTCCTGGATGTTGTATGCCTACAAACATTGTAGTATAATCCTCACTAAAAGCAATCCCTGTTAATTCACAAGCAATAGGCCCTGTTAAAAAGCGTCTGATTTCCCCTGTTTTTGGATTTGCTGCTAGCATGCAGTTATTTCCTATACCTTCGTATTCATCTTTATTAGAATAAGATCCATCTGTTTGTATCCAAAGTCTTCCATCTCTATCAAATTTAAGTCCATCAGGAGAATTGAATTTATTTTCACTTGTAATATTATTTGAGCCTTTATATAAGCCTTGTTGGTTATCAGGATTTCCAGCAAGAGCAAAAATTTCCCAAGTAAAATCATCGTCTTTATGAGAATTTTTTGGCATCCATTTTAAAATTTGTCCATAAACATTTTTAGTCCTTGGATTTGCTGCATTAGGTTCTTGGCGATTTTTGTTGTTCGTTAGTGTTGCAAATACCTCTTTAGAACCACTTTGTTTATGGCTTGCTATCCATTCACATCTATCCATAGGAGTTGCACCTACAATGCTTGCAGCAAGACGCGTATTGATGAGTACTTGAGCTTGAGACTTAAAACCATTTTTTTCATCTAAGCTGTTTTTGCCATATTCTAAAGCTATCCATTTTCCCTGTCCTTTAAAATCTCCCACCTTGCCATTAAACTGTCCTACATACAAAATACCTTCATCTAAAATTTTACTTGTATCAGCACCTTTTTTGTATTTATGTTTGCTAACAAATTTATAAATAAATTCATTCATCTCATCATCACCCATATAAACTATAACAGAACCATCTTTTTCTACGATAATTTCTGCATTTTCATGTTTAAAACGCCCTAAAGAAGTTCTTTTAACAGGTGTGCTTTTTGCATCAAAAGGATTGATTTCCACTATCCAACCAAAACGATTGGCTTCATCGATATTTTTAGCTAAATCAAATCTTTCATCAAATTTCTCCCATCCATAAAGACTAGTTTTGTTAAATCCATAGCGTTTAAGAGAGTCATTAAATTCTAGATTTTCATCTGAACTTCCAAAAAAATTTTCAAAATTTTCTTCACAGGTGATATAAGTTCCCCAAGGTGTTTGTCCATTTGCACAATTTGCAAAAGTTCCATGAACAAATTTTTCATTTTTTAAAACTTCTTTTTTAGCTGCTCCACTTACTTGCATTTTAGTGTTTGCATCGATTCTGCGGTTATACTTAGAGTCTAAAACCACAGTCCAATCATCACCCTTTTTTTCGATTTCTAAGATACTCACACCCACGCTGGCTTGCTCATATAAAACATCTTCTTTGCTTAAATTTTTACCATGATGATTAAACATGATTTCAGGATTTATATATTCATTATTAACGGCTAAAATTCCTCTGTTTTTTGAAAGTGGAAAAAAACTCATACCATCATTGTCATCTCCAAAAACCAAATGAGCATTTTTAACTGCATTCATATCGATGATTTTATTTTCATCATAAGGTTTTGCTTTACTAAAAAGTGGATCACCCCAAGAAATTAAAACCTTTGCTTCATAACCTTGCGGTACTATAACTTTATCTTGTGTGCTTGCACTAACAGCTTTAAAACCTAACAAATTCTTATCCTTAAGCATAACAGCACTTAAATTTGAACTTGCAAAAAAAGCCACCATAGAACCTAAAGCTGAACCTTTTAAAAACAATCTTCTTTCCATTTGTTTTTACTCCATATTAAAATTTAAAACAATGGAAGTATAAAAATATTTGGAAACTTTTTAGAAACTTTGATGAAAAATTTAAATTGAAGGAAAAATTTATACCTAGTTTTTTACTAGGTATAAATGATTAATTAAAACCTTTTCTTCTTAACATCTTCTAAGATATTATTAGCTATATCACTTACTGTACTAGAAATAATAGCTGATTCATTAGCAATTTCAACATTATCTTTAGTAGTTTGATCAATTTGAGCTACGCTATCATTGA
>NZ_VOAR01000001.1:0-100562 GCF_008000495.1 Campylobacter sp. 2014D-0258 | reverse complement strand
TTAACGGCTTGATTGTCTTGTTCTAAGCCTCTTTTAGTAGCAAGAATGTTTTCATTGATAGCATTTGAGATTTGTCCAAATTCATCATTGCTTTTTACTTCTATAGTAGAAACATTTTTTGTTTTATAGTTGATAAAATCAAAGAATGAAGTTAAACCTGTTTGGATAGCTGCAAGTGGGGAGAGGTATTTTGATACGATGAAATAAAGGAGGATGATGCTAATAGATATCATAACAATTAAGGCTATAACTTGTATATATGCTGCTTTAAATATAGGTTTATTTATAATATCAGCGCTTTCGGTAATACAAGCTGTATAAGCAAAGACTTTAGTACAAGCTCCAAGTCTTTCTTCATTATTTAACTTATAAGAGAAGAAGTTGTTATCACCATTGAGTTTATATGCATTTAGAACAGGAGAATGGTCTACCGAAGGATCTAATAAAGCTTCGTTGGTGGCTGCAAAAATTTTATCTTTATTATCAAAAACAAAGGTATTGCCTGGAGTTCTAGCGATTTGATCTTGTAAACTAGTTAATAAAATATCAATTCCTAAAACACCAATAAATTTACCATCCTTATAAAGAGCTTTAGAGTAAGTAATGCAGTATTCATTACTAACAGCATCAATATAAGCTGGGGTTATATAGATTTGATTACTATTTCTAGCTTCTTTATACCATTCCCTAGTAGTTGCATTATAGTTGTTGGCTTTTCCATTTATAGTTATATTAGTATTTTTTTTCTCGCTTAGATCACTACTCATGATATTTTCACCATTATCTAAACCAATATAAACAGCAAGCAAATTTCCACTATTGCGGTAGTATTTTAATATGGCCCCTACATTATTAACTATGTTATCTTGAGAATTTAGTGCTTCATAGGGTAATTTTAATATATCTTTTTCAAGAGTATTAAGCAAAGATATATTTCTGGATCTAAAATCCTCTATAGAAATTTGTGTTGCTTTAAGAAGTTCTGTTTCAGTATAAAGCGTACTTTGATACAAAGAATCTTTTGTAAAGTAAAAGCTAATGATGCTCAAAATACTTAAAGCAAAAATTGCAATTGAATTTGCAATAACAGAAAGTTTTATTTTGATATTATTCATATTTTTCCTTTTAAATTTAATTAATTTTTGTAAAAGAACTTTTAACATTAATTTTATAAAATATAAAATAATGCTAAATTTTCTTAAGAATTATAAATTAAAAAATCTAAATTTTTACTTAAATATAAAAGTGATAAAAAATTTCATTTAATAAATATTAAATTAATTTATATTTATTATTTTTATTTAAATAAATATCGCTTCGAAAATTCTATGTATTAAGCTTAATATCGTTATAATTTAAAAAATTTATATCGAAGGAAATATTTTGAAAAAAATTCTATTATTTATTTTATCTTTAGGGATATTTTATACTTTCACACAAGCTAAAAATTTAGAGCAAGAACAAAATACTAGTAGCAATTTAGTTAGTGTCAGTATAGCACCTCAAGCATTTTTTGTTAAAAAAATAGCTGCAAATACTCTAGATGTCAATGTTATTTTGCCCCCAAATAGCAATGAGCATAATTTTGAATTTAAACCAAGTACTATGAAAAAACTTGAAAAAAGTGATATTTATTTCACTATAGGCTTAGAATTTGAAAAAGTTTTTACGGATAAATTTAAACAAAATTTTTCAAAACTTCAAGTTGTAAATATGCAAAAAAACATAGCTTTGATTCAAACTCATGATACACACGAACACTCTCATGAGCATGAACACCACGAACATGAGCATTTTGATCCTCATACTTGGCTAGATCCTATTTTAGTCCAAACTATGGCTTTAAATATTTATGACACCTTGATTCAAAAATATCCACAAAATGAAAATTTATATAAAGAAAATTTAGATAAATTTTTAGCAGAATTGGATAGTTTAAATTTACAAATTGCCTCAAAATTAGAAAAATTAAAAAATAGAGAATTTGTAGTTTATCATCCTTCTTGGACATATTTTGCAAAACGCTATAATCTTACGCAAATTCCTGTAGAAATTTTAGGCAAGGAACCAAAAAGCAAAGATTTGCAAAAACTTATCACTCTAATGAAAAATAAAAATTTAAAAGTCATTTTTGTTCAAAATGGTTTCCCTGAAAATGCAGCAAAAACACTTGCTAAAGAATGTGATGCAAAAATTTACAAAATAGATCATTTATCTTATGATTGGGAAAATGAGCTTTTAAAAACTGCTGATGCCTTTTCTCATAATTTATAATCAGGTTTTTTGATGCTTTTTTTTGAAATTTCTAATCTAAACTACGCTTATAATAATGAAATCATCTTAAAAAACATCAATCTTAGCTATGACAATAAAGACTTTCTCTCTATCATAGGTCCAAATGGCGCAGGAAAATCAACACTCGTAAAACTTATCTTAGGACTTTTAAAATCCAAAAATGAAATCCACTTCAAAGCTCTTCAAAGAAAAGAAATAGGCTATGTTCCTCAACACACTCTAGCCAATCCTAATTTTTGTCCAAGAGTACTTGAAATCGTTCTTATGGGACTTGTAAGTAAAAAAATTTTTGGTTTTTATGGGAAAAAAGATAAAGAAAAAGCTATACAAGCTTTAAAAAGCGTAGGAATGGAAAAATTTTGGAACAAAACAATTGATTCTCTAAGCGGGGGACAAAGACAACGTGTTTTTATCGCAAGAGCCTTAGCTAGTGAATGTAAGATGCTTATTTTAGATGAACCTACCGCAAGCGTTGATAACAAGTCTGCTATACAAATTTTTGAACTTCTAAGCTCCTTGCACCAAAAAGGTATGGGAATTTTACTCATTTGTCACGATATCAACCTTGTATTAGCTTATAGCGATAAAATTGCACATTTAAACAAAGAACTTTTCTTGCATACCAATACTAAAGAAAAAGAAAAAAGTTCATTTTTAAAACACTTATACGAAAACCACTCTCATTTTTGTGATGTAGAAATGAGTTTAAATACTTGTTTTTGCGATGAAGAAAATTGCGATAGTAAAAAACTATGCGAACAAGAATTTACAAGAAGAAATTTGAAAAAAACAGAATTTAAAAAAGAAAATTTTTGTTTAAAATTTTCAAAGGAAAATAATGCTTGAAATTTTAAATTTCACCTTTTTTCAAAACGCTTTACTAGGAGCGATTTTAGTCAGTATAGCTTGTGGGATCATAGGCACTTTGGTGATGATAAATCGCCTTTTTTCTATGGCTGGAGGTATAACACATGGGGCTTTTGGTGGTATAGGTATAGCTTTTTATTTCTCTTTGCCTATTTTATTAAGCACGGGAATATTTACTTTATTTTTGGCTTTTTTAGTAGCTTTTTTAGCTAAACACTATGAACACAGAAGTGATAGTATTATCGCTGTAATATGGGCTTTTGGAATGGCTGTTGGGATTATTTTAATCGATTTAAGCCCTAGTTATAACACAGATTTAATGGCTTATCTTTTTGGGAGCATTTTGGCTGTAGGAACACAAGATTTATGGCTTATGGCTTTGGTTGATAGCGTGGTGGTGCTTTTGATCTTTTTATTTTATAGACAATTTGAAGCATTAAGCTTTGATGCGGAATTTGCAAAAGTTCGTGGTATCAATACAAGTTTTTTTCATTATCTTTTAATCGCCCTTATGGCTTTTTGTATAGTTATTTCTATACGCCTTGTAGGGCTTATTTTAGTTATGGCTTTACTTAGTATCCCAAGCTTTATTGCTGAAAATTTTACTAAAAGACTTGGCTTTATCATGATTTTGGCAAGTTTTTTAAGTATGATTTTTTGTGTTTTAGGACTTATACTTAGCTATTATCTTAATCTCTCAAGCGGTGCTTGCATCATAGCTGTAGCTTGTTTTGGTTTTTTAGTGCATTTGATAGGCAAATTTTTAAAAAGGTAAAGGTGCAAAAAATACTTGCACTTTTATATCTTTTTGCCCTTGTTCTTTAAAATACAAATGTTCGCTTGCCTTAAAAACAAAAAATTTTTCTGCGATTTTTCTTTGTAAATCTTGAGTTTTTTCACATAAAGGATACACAAGTTTAATATCATAAATTTTAAATTTGCAAGCATAAGCAAACATTTGATACAAATCGCTTTGTTCTATACCCTGTTTTTTCTCATCTTCACTATCATTTGGAATTTTCCATTTGGTATCTAGGATCATTTTATTTTCTATATATAAATCAGGCTTTAACATGAAACAATTTTCATCATTTTTTGAGATTAAATACTTTCCATTGTTTTGAACTTTAATATCTTGAGCTGGATTTACTTTTTTTAGCATATAAGCTACATAATCTTCAAAAATTTTCTCCATAGGAAAAAGCAAAGCAAAAGCTTCATTTTTACCATGATAAGGCATAAAACCTTCATTTTTTAAGAAAATTTTACACCATAAAAGCAAGTTTTCATAATAATCAAAATGTCTTGAAATTTTATAGCTAAAATCTTTTTCATAATTTTTAGAAAATTCTACCTCATCAAGCATTTGCATGGCTTTTATAAGTCTAAATTTATTCAAACTTGTTTTTGATTTTAAAAAATTTAGCGTTGATTTTATCAAACGATTGGGTGCTATATCTAAAACAAACTCATCATTGCTTGTAAAAAATCTTTCTTTGTGTATCAAATTTCGCTTGATATGCTCGTTAAATAGTAATTTTCCCTTCAAAAAAGCCCTATTTTCTTCGCAACTTAGATAAGATCTCATCAAGCCTTTTTTATATACGCTATCAAATTCATCTAAAAACATAGTGATAAACACTTCAAATAAAGGAATTTTAGAACTTTGCAAAGATGAAATTTGCGATTTTTTAAAGGGGGAGTTTTTTAAGGTTTTTAGCATATTTATCAAAAGATTTTTAGGATTAAATTTAAAATCTTTTTCATAAAAATCATTATTTTTAGAAATATTGTCTAATTCATAACATCTTCTTAGTTTTTCTTTGTCATGATTTGAAGAACTATCTTCTTTTTTATAACTATCTAAATTCGTGCATTTTGGCAAAATCTCCAAAACCCCGCTTTTAGTCTGTATAATGCCGACATAATTTTTAGCTTTTAAGGAATTTTTGTTTTTAAAGCCTAGAAGATTTTCATTATTTTTTGCAAAGTCTTCTAGCTCTTTATAAAACCCTTCGGCCTTTTCTTTGAAAATTTCTTTTAAATCTTCTTTAGAAAAAGCTTGGTATTCGATGATGGAAAAAGTATTACTTGTTTTCATTATTCATATATTTTTATAAAAGTATCTTTACTCCAATTATTACTATCACTAAATTTATAAACAATCTTATCGCTTTCTATAAATTCTGTCATATTTTTTAAATAATCTTTATTTTCAACACTAATTTCCAACATACCATTTTTATTTAAAACTGCGTCAATCAAAGCATAGTCATTGTAAAAATACTCTTGCAAAAGTGGGATGATTTTATTTTTAAAAACCTTTTTTAAATCTTCTAAATTTTCAACACTTATAAAAAATGCATGACCTATGGTTTTTTCTCTATCTAGTAAATATTCTATACGAGTGTTTATAGCTTTTAATAATTCTTGTAAATTAATACCTTCACAATCCATAGATAATTTGCTCACATCAGGCATCATCTCAATAAATTCAAATCTTCTTCTTAAAGCTGTATCAAGAGAAGTTATGCTTCTATCGGCTGTATTCATAGTGCCTATGATATAAACATTTTTAGGTACTCCAAATTCTTTGCCACTATAAGGCAAAGTCACTTTTAACTCTTCTTTTTCACCTATCCTTTTGCTAGCTTCTATCAAGGTTATAAGCTCACCAAAAATCTTACTTACATTACCGCGATTGATTTCATCGATGATGATTATATAAGGTAAATTTACTTTTTCATCTTTTTCTTTGTAATCTTCTAAACCCTGCAATTTTAAATAATTTAATATAGCTCTAACATATGCTGAATTATATATTTCATCTATATTAGAAGTTTTATATAATTTTTCTATATTATCTATACTTACTGGATAATCTTTATGATTTTTACTCATATCATCAAATTTAATTCTAAATGTTTTTCCATTTCTATATTGAATAGAATATTTAGTATTTGGTAATTCAAAATATTTTTCTGGATTATTATCATCTATTTTTACTTTTTCTTTTAATTTATCTATATAAAAATTAAAATTTTTTATACTATCCCTATTTTCTAAAGCTTTTTCGCAAAGTTCTTTAAAAATTCCATCTTTTATTTCATATTTTATTTCTTTAGAATTTTCTTCGCTATCTATGTGAGGCTTTATACCTTCTACAAATTCTTCATATCCATAGCTTTGATGAAAAGTAGTAAATACTATTTGTCCATTTTTTACATACTCATCAAATTTAGCTTTTTTCTCATCTCTACTTTCTAAATTTTCACCCAAGATTTCCAAAGCCTTATCTATAGTATGATAAGTTTTTCCTGTCCCTGGAGACCCATAAAGAATTTGATTTAAAGGCATATTTTTATTTTCCATTTTACTTGATATTTGTTGCACATTATTTTCCACTTCTAAGCTTTTACTTTCAAGCGTATTAATATTTATATCTTGAATCTCATTTAGAGGTAATTCTTTAAACCATTGCATATTTAAAATAATTTTATCCACAATTAAATTAATATCATTGCTTAAATTTGAATAATTATAAACTTGATGATTAAATTGTGCATTATACTCATCGACTTTATTTCTTGCTAAATAATTGACTGTCTTATCTTCACTTTCTCCAATACAAACAACAATTTCTCTATTTTCTCTTTTTATACCACAATACACATAAACACCATAAGAAGCTTTATATTCTTGAGTATCCATTCTTATAAATATAATCCATGGGATTTTAGCTACATTTCCTTTTCCATAACTCAAATCAACGTAAAAATCATATTTTTTAAAAAAATTAAAATTAACTACCTCATCTTTAGATGACAATTTGTTCCCATTGTAAGCATTGTGAAAAAAATCTACTAAATACTTTTTAAACCTCTTTTTATCATCAGATGACAATACAATCATAATATATCCTTTATTTTTGATAATTTAAAATTATTATCCAAATATTACAAAATAAACCTGACTATTATATATATTACTTTATATTAGACTTTAATTCAAAAAGATAAGTAAAACTAAATTTTACCATATAATGAAAGTTCTAGCTTTTTTTATATCATTAAAATTTATAGTAGTTTTTTCTTGAGTTTCTAAATTTTCTAAAGTGATATTTTCATCATCTACAGCAATGATTTTTGCTTCGAATTTTTCTTTTTCATTGGTTGCAATCTTCACAAGTTCACCTATACTTTTAGCAAAGTGTTCTATCTTGCTAAGTTTTCTTTCAAGTCCTGGTGAAGATACTTCTAAAAAATACTCCCCATTTACAGGTGGCTCTACATCAAAAATAGGCGATAAAATTTCACTAAGTCTTGCACAATCATCAAGATTTACCCCGCCTTCTTTTTGCACATAAATTCTATAAATTTTTCTGCCATTTTCACTTACTAGCTCATCATCATAAAAACTAAGTCCTGCTTCTTTGCAAAGGGCTTCAAGATTCATTTTTATCCTTTTTTATTTTTTCAAAAAGTGCATCCATATGGTTTTGATACTCAAGCCTATCATCAAATTTAAAATGAAAATTCGGACACCTATACCAACCCTGCTCACTCATGCAGTAATTTTGCAAAGCTCTACTTGCCTTTTTTAAAGAAGATAAAATTTTTTCTTGCTCATGAACATTAAAAAACATCTTATCAAGATACACAAAAGCATCGTATCTGCCTTTTTTACACTCTACATCCACTACACACAAATTTTTCAAATTTTCATCATCTAAATTTGCTAAAGCTTCAGGGATCAGCTCTTTTAAGATACTTTCAGTGCGTAGTTTTTTAATCTCACTTGGGTTCATAGACTTGCTTGTTCCTCTACTTCTTTATAGCTTTCTATATAATCACCCACTCTCATATCATCGCACCCTTCTATACCTACGCCACACTCATAGCCTTTTGCCACTTCTTTAGCATCATCTTTAAAGCGTTTAAGCGAACTTACATTTCCTTCATAAACCACAACTCCATCACGGATAAGGCGAATTTTGGCTCCACGATTAATCACCCCTTCAGTTACCATACAACCTGCGATTTGTCCGATTTTTGGTACATTGATCACTTGTCTAATCTCTGCTTGTCCTAATTGCTCTTCAGAAATAATCGGGCTCATCATACCACCAAGTAAGGCTTTTACATCGTCTAAAAGATTATAAATTACATTATAAGTTTTAATTTCTACGCCTTTATCCTTAGCACGCTCTTTAACTTCCCCTGTTGGGCGTATGTTAAAACCTAGTACTATAGAGTTTTCACTCGCACTTGCAAGCTCTATATCACTTTGCGTGATTCCTCCTACTCCACTATGAATGATATTCACTTTAATCTCATCATTTCTAAGTTTTTCTAAACTTGCCTTTAAGGCTTCTAAAGATCCTTGCACATCAGCTTTTAAAATAACAGGCAAGGCTTTTAGATTACCTTCTTTGATCTTAGCTCCAAGCTCATCAATGCTAACTTTAGTGGATTTGCTAAGTTCTTTTTGGCGATTGTATTCGTGGCGTTTATTAGCATATTCTCTTGCTTCTTTATCGGTTTTTACTGCGATTAAAATTTCACCTGCATCTGCTACTTCACTAAGCCCTACGATAACCCCACATTCGCCTGGTTTAATTTCTTTTAAGGCTTTACCTTGATCATCGCTCATCGCACGCACTTTTCCATAAGCCTCGCCTGCAACCACGGTACTTCCTACAGTAAGTGTTCCATTTTGCACGATGATAGTAGCCACCGCACCACGCCCTTTTTGCACAGAACTTTCTATAATGCTTGCTTTAGCAAAACTTTTTGGATTGGCTTTAAGTTCTAAAATATCAGCTTGTAAAAGCACGATCTCAAGTAAATCTTCAATCCCCATTCCTGTTTTAGCCGAAACTCCTACAAATTCATAAGATCCGCCCCATTCTACTGGCATGATTTCCATTTCTGCAAGTTGAGTTTTTACCATATCGGGATTTGCCGCTTCTTTATCCATTTTGTTAATAGCGATAATAATAGGCACACCTGCTGCTTTAGCATGATTTATCGCTTCTTTGGTTTGTGGTTTTACCCCATCATCTGCGGCTACAACGATGATTACAATATCAGTGATACTTGCACCCCTTGCACGCATAGCAGTAAAAGCTTCGTGACCTGGAGTATCGATAAAAGTAATTTTACGCCCGTTTTTTTCTACCATATAAGCACCCACGTGTTGGGTAATACCCCCTGCTTCTCCACTTGCAACGCGTGATTTTCTGATATAATCTAACAAAGAAGTTTTACCATGATCAACATGCCCCATGATGGTAATCACAGGCGCTCTAGTCACTAAATCTTTTTCATCAGTCTCTTCTTCATAGTCTTTTACATAATCAAACTCATCAGCCTCGTTAATGATATTGATCTCTATACCAAATTCAGCAGCCAAAATTTCAATCGCATCTTCATCTAAGAAATCATTTTTTGTTGTCATCATTCCAAGCATGAAAAGTTTTGAAATCACTTCACTAGTGCTTTTTCCTATCTTATCAGCGAATTCATACACACGAATTTCTTTAGAAATAGCAACGCTACCTACTTCTTCTACTTCCTTTTTTTCAATCTTTTTAGATGGTTTTTTACGACTTCTTCTTTGAATTCCACCTTCAAGCCCAAAACCCGCAGAATTTCCAACAGCTTGTCTTATAAAATTAGGTTGTTTTTTATTGATATTTTGTGGTTTTTCTTGTTCTTTTACACTAAAATCAGGTAATACTACCTCATCTTCATCATCTAAAGAAATATCACCAAAATCATGTTCATCTAAAAAATTCATTTTTTCGGTACTTTCTTTTTTACTCGCAACAAAAGATTTTTTTTCTTTTTTCTTTTTCTTTAAACTCTCATCAGCATTTGAAAACATAGTTTTTAAACTTAAGCGCTCTTCATTATTGATAGATATATCATTTGAATTTTTTACTTCTTCTTTTTTAACTTGAATTTCTTCTTCGTCTTTTTTCTTTTTAACAATAACAAGTCCGCGTCTTTTGGCTAAAGTTGCACTAGCAAGGCTTTGTGGCTTATGAGCATCAATAATTTCTTGTTTTTCTTCCTCTTTTGCATTTTCTTTTTCAATTTTTAATTCTTCTTTTTTAACTTCTTGTTTAAGCTTTTCTTCTTTTTTAGGTTCTTTTTTTTCAGATTCATTTAGCTTTTCTTGTTCTTTTATATTTTCTTTTTTAGGCTTTTTTGCTGTAGGAGTTTTGATATTTTTCTTAAAAGCTTCTGGAATTTCTCTTGTTTGTATATACTCATAAATAGCTGCCGCAATCTCAGGTTCTACAGCATTTGATGCTGTTTTAATTCCAAGTCCTAATTCATTTGCCTTTTCAATAATTTCCTTACTATCATAACCTAATTCTTTTGCGATTTCATGAATTCTAATCTTTGCCATTTAAAAATATCTCCTTAAGTCCTTGCTGAGTAATTTTAGTATTTAAATTTTTACATATTTTAGAAAATGCTTTTTGTAAGACTTTATCTTCTCTCTCAATACAATTTTGACATAAATATCCGCTTCTTCCATGTTCTGCTTTAGGCACAATATCTCCTAAAACAACTTTAAATCTAAATAACATATTTTGCTCAAAGCGGTTTTTACACACTATGCACATTCTAATTGGTATATGTTTTTTCAAAATTATATCTTTTTTTTATATTTTTTAGCAAATTTCAAAGCCATTATCATCAAATTCTAAATATTGCACACGAAAATCTTTAAATTTTGTTTGTATTTTCTTTGCTAAAGCTAAAGCATCATCTTTAAAAGCTAAAGAAAAAAAGCTCGATCCCGAACCTGAAAGTGTGCTCATTAAAGCTTTATTTTCTAAGGCAAATTTTTGCACTTCAAAAAGCTCGGGTAAGTTTTTCATACGATTGATTTCATGGAGCTTATCTTGACTTGCAAATTTTAAAAATTCATATTTTTTCTCCAAAAAACAAGCGGTTAAAAATGAAGCATGAGAAAGGTTGAAAACCGCATCATTAAAACTTAAATTTTTGGCCAAAGCTTGGCGTGATTGTTCCGTGCTCATTGCCAAATTTGGGATCACAACCACAGCAGCTAAATCTTTATCAATCTCTTTTTTGATACTATAAACTTTATTTTTTTCAACCAAAGAACACACAAAACCACCAAGAGTAGCTGGAGCGATATTATCTGGATGGTTTTCATAAATTAAAGCTTCATCTAAAATACGTTCTTTTTCTACCTTAAATCCACTCATATAATAAGCACTGGCAATAGCTCCAACAATCACAGCTGAAGAGCTTCCTAATCCTCTTGAAAGAGGAATGTTATTTTGAAAAATAAAACGAAAATTATCTTTTTTTCCGCTTAGTTTTTCATAAATTTCATAAAAAATATTTACAAATATATTGTTTTTTTTAAGAAAAATATTATCACTTCCCTCGCCTCCAATACTAATGCTAAAAACACCTGATTTTTGGATTTGAGTTTCATTAAAAAGCTTTAAACTAAGTCCTAAACAATCAAAACCTGGCCCTAAATTCGCACTCGTAGCTGGAACTAAAATTTTCAAATTTCATCCTAAATTGCATCTAAAAAATAAAAGGGAAGATTATCATTATTTAGTTTAAGCTCTTGTAAATTTTTTGGTAAAAAAAACTCTGCTGGGATATTTTGCTCTAAACAAATTTCACCTTCCTTATATACAAAACAAAAATTTTTATTTGCACTTATGGGTTTATAGCCATTTAATTCAAAAGCACTCACCGCAAATAAAGGAATATTTTTTACTATACTTAAAGTACTCAAACTTACATAAGAAATTTTAATCCCCATATAAGAACCTGGACCATTAGCATAGATTAAACTTGTAAAATCATATTCTTTAAGCAATTCATCTAAAATTTTTGGTAAAAATTCGCTTGCTTTTTCTTCACTTTTATAAGTTTTTATAAGTTTATCATCTTGATAAATTCCGATCATTAAAGGCTTAGATAAAGTATTAAGTAAAAGAGAAGTTTTTATGCAAATACCTTTTCATAAGCTTTTTGGGTTGTTTTTTCAAGGCTTACAATTTCATAAGCATCTTTATCTTTTAAAACTTCTTTAGTAAGTAAATGATTTAAATGATGACTCCCAGCATATGAAGTATAATCTCCAAAAACACGATATCCAAGTAAGGTTAAATCTCCAATTGCATCTAAAATTTTATGTCTTACAAACTCATCTTTGAAACGCAAACCCTCAGGATTTAAAATACGATTTTCATCTACTACTATAGTATTTTCTAAACTTCCACCTAGTGCTAAATTCATACTCCTAAGAGCTTGAACATCTTTTAAAAAACCAAAAGTTCTAGCCCTTGCTATGTTTTCTATATAATTTTTTTTGCTGAATTCAAAATTGTAACTTTGTTCACCTATGACAGCATTGTCAAATTTAATTGTGTAATTAATACGGGGTTCTTTAGTAGGAGTTAAACGCACAAATTTATTACCATCTCTTACTTCTATAGGCTTTTTAATTACCATAATTTTTTTAGGCACATCAAGTTCTTTTACCCCTGCTTCATCAAGCATCATACAAAAACTAATACTTGATCCATCCATAACAGGAGCTTCATTTGCATTTAAAACAATGCGTACATTATCGATTCCATAAGCATTAATCGCACTCATTAAATGCTCTATTGTAGAAATAAACCCTCTTTCATCTCCTAAAACAGTTGCCATTTGAGTATTGATCACATTTTCAGGACTTGCCTTATAGCTTGCATTAAGATCACTTCTAAAAAATACTATACCACTATTTGCTTCTAAAGGCTCTAAAGTAATTTCTATGGGTTCACCCTTATGAAGTCCTATACCTACGCCTTTGACAGTTTTTGCTAAAGTTAATTGTTTCATTAATTTTTTCCTAAAATTATCTTTTTACCATCATTTAAAACATTGTAAATATTATTTTCTATCCATTTTTTATCTTGCCATTGTTCAGGACGCGTTTCAACCCCTTGAACCAAAACTCCAAAATGCAAATGATCGCCTAAGGCTAAACCACTTGTTCCTGTTTTGCCTATAATGCTTTGTTTATTAATCATTTCATCTAAATCAACATTTTTAGAAGAACAGTGCCCATAAAGACTATATACTCCAAAACCATGATAAACAATTAAATTTAAACCATAAATTCCATTTTCAGCAGCAAAAACAACCTTGCCTGCGTTATTACTTATGATAGGAGCTTGTGCTACGCTTGCTAGATCAAGCCCCATATGATAAGAATCACTCACAAATTGCCCATTATAAGAATAATACCTATGATCAGCAAAATCCGCTACTTTCATACCATTTTTAAGAGGTAAAAATAAATTCAAATCAAAATTATCAATTTTTTCCTCAGGTACTTTTGAAGTGATTTCATGGATAAGTTTTTCATTGCTATTTCTTAAAGTTTCATTGACAAACTTAAATTTTTCATAACGATTGAGATTATTATCTTTTGGAGCGTACTGATTTGCTAAATTCTCAATCTTTCCATCTAAAAATTTATCCGTTAGATTGATATTTGAAACACGATATTTACGATTAACAAAATAATACCTTATACGTTCTTTTGAAATATTGCCCGCTTTATCCGTAGCGATAACAAATGCACGAAATTCCTCATCTCTTGCATCCCAAGCAATCAAAGCCGCATAATATCCTTCTTTTACATAAGGTGTGGCTTTAAAGATTTTACCTTTATTTGTTTCTATATACACCTTATCTAAATTAGCATCATCAGCCTTAAAAACAACTGCCCCAGCACCACCTTGCTCGATTTGGTAAGAATTGCTTATGATATTGATTTTTGGAGCCGTATTATCTACTAATACCGCAATTTGTTTTCTTGCTTCATTGCCACTAAAAAAATTCCAAAAACTAGAATCTTTAGCTATCGCCTCCAAAACAAAAGATTTTACATTTTCTTTGTAACCAAATTTTGGCAAAGCAACTTGTAAGGTAATATCTTTTAAATTAGAAATCTTTTCATCTGCTATAACCATTGCACTAGTATTGTCGTCTTTATGCAATATAATTTGTACGTTTTTGATAGAACTTTCATCATCTTTAATATGCACTAAAATAGGTTTTTTAAGATCAGTATATACAACATCTGGCATTAAAATTTGAGGAGGATTTTTTTCAAAAATACTTAATCTTGAAATAAAAAAAATCAAAATTGCTATTAAAACTAAAATTAAAACAGATAAATAAGTTTTGCCTTTTCTTTTTGCCATAACCTTCCTTAAAAATTTTCAATGTTTTTGTTGCTTTTAATATAAATTCTATTATATTTTCAGTAAATATCTAGCAAATTTATAAAATTTCTCTTAGGGTATTAGCCTGTTTCATCCATTCTCTTAATTCATCGTTTTTGTCTAATTGTATCATTTGTTTACATCTCTCTAATTCTTGTTGAAAAAAATCAATAGAACTTAATAAGTTATCTTTATTTTGTAAAAAAATACTTTCCCACATTTGTGGCGATGATTTGGCAATTCTGCTCATACCTTTAAAAGATCCTCCGGCTAAATGAACTATATTTCTTTTATCTTCTTCCTTCATTACAAAATTTGCCAAAGAAAAACTTATAACATGAGGCAAATGAGAAATAATAGCAGCATGATGATCATGGGCTTTACTATCCATAAAAACAATTTTCATCCCTAAATGAGAAAAAATTTCTACCGCTCTTTTTTGATGTAAATCATCAGCTATTTCACTATCACAAAGAACACAAACTGCATCTTTATAAAGCTCTTTAAAAGCTGCTTTTGGACCTGAATTTTCAGTTCCTGTCATAGGATGAGCAAAAAGAGTTTGTTTGATTAAATTCTTAGGCAAACTTTCTATAATTTTTCTTTTTGTACTTCCAAGCTCTATAATTGTTACATTAGAAGGCAAATCAACTAACTTTTGCAAAATTGCTATAATAGCATCAACAGGAGTTGCGACAAAAATCATATCACATAAAGCTAAATCTTTAAATTCTATAAGCTCATGAATAAGACCTAATTGCAGGGCATCTTTTTCATTTTCTTTGCTTAAATCCATACCATAAACACAAGAAATAAGCTTATTTTCTTTCAAACAAAGCCCTAAAGATCCACCCATAAGCCCAAGCCCTATAATTGCTATTTTCATACTTTCTACCTTAGTTTTTTTGTTAAATTTTTTTTGCTATTATACAGCTTTTAATAAAGCTTTAGGTAAAAAATCAATGAAAAAACATCTTATTAGTATTTGTGCTTTAGTTGCTATGGCCAATGCAGCAACCATTAAAGATATTAAATTTATCGGATTAAATCATTTATCGAACACAAGCGCTATAAATATCGCGGGGCTTAAAATAGGCGAGGAAATAAATCCTGCAAAAATCAACACTGCTATTCTTAATCTTTATAAACAAAATTATTTCGAAAATATTGCAGTAGAAAACAACAATGGAATTTTGGAAATTATAGTTACTGAAAAACCAACTATAGCAAAGGTTAGTATAACAGGTATAGCTTCCAATGATAGAAAACAAGTTGAAAGTATTTTAGGGATTAAAAGAGGTACACTACTTGATGAAGGAAGTATAAAAGAAGCTATTGAACGCATTAAAGCTTATTATGAAGCAAAAAGTTATTTTGATACTATTGTAGAATACAAAAAAAAGACTTTAGAAAATACTGATGGACTAGAGCTTGAATTTATAGTAAATCGTGGTGAAAATATCATTATTGATAATGTTCATTTAAGTGGAGCAAAGAAATTTTCATATTCTGATATAGAACCTGCTGTTGTTAACAAAGAAAAAGAATTTATGGGATGGATGTGGGGACGCAATGATGGAAAATTAAAAGTTTTTGAACTTAGTAACGATAGTTCAAGAATTGCTGATGAATATATGAAAAAAGGATATTTAGATGTTCAAGTATCCTCCCCTTATCTTAAAACCTACACAGATACTTATCAAGCAAATTTGACTTATTTTATCAAAGAAGGAAAGCCTTATAAAATTAAAAGTATAAGCATAGAAAATCCTTTATTTGATGATAAGCAAAATGCACAAACCGTAAAAGATTTAAGATCAAGCGCTGGCAAAACTATCAATATCGAAGACATTAGAAAAGATGTTAAAACCATAGAAACACAAAGTGCTGATTTGGGTTATGCGTTTGTAGAAGTCTATCCTGATATTCAAAAAAATGATCAAACTCAAGAAGCCACCGTTGTATTTAAAGTAATCCCTCACGATAAAGTTTATATAAGAAATGTTATTATTTCAGGAAATTCACGCACCGTAGATCGCGTCATACGCCGAGAATTATATATAACAGAAGGTAATTTATACAATAGAACAGACTTAAGCGAGTCAAAAAATGCTTTAAAAAGAACTTCTTATTTTGACGATGTAAATATCAAAGAAGAAAAAGTTGATAATACACATATTGATTTGATTGTTGATGTTAAAGAAGCTTCTACAGGAGCTATTTCTGGAGGCATTGGCTATGGATCAAGCGATGGTATTTTGCTTAACGCTTCTTTATCGGATACAAATATCTTTGGTTCAGGAATAAAAAGCTCTGTAAGCGTAGATAAAAGCGATGATACTTTATCGGGAAGGATTAGTCTCGTAAATCCACGCGTTCTTGATAGTCAATATAGTCTGGGTGGAACACTTTATTCAAATGACTATGAATGGGATAATTATTCAGAAAAAAATTACGGCTTTGATATAACAGTTGGACGCCAATTTGCAAGATACTATAATGTAAGCTTAACTTATAATCTTGAACAAAGCGATATATATCACTTAAGTCCAACTCTTTTAAGAACAGGATATGAACTTGGCAAAAGTATTAAAAGCTCTATAACTCCAGCAATCACCTTTAACAATACAGATGATTATTATCTGCCACGATCAGGTATTATTGCTTCAACTAGTTTAGAATACGCTGGACTTGGCGGAGATCAAGAATTTATTTCATCAAGCTCTAAATTTAACTTTTATCAAGGTTTGCAAGACTATATAGGATATGATCTTATTTATCGCTATAAAGCGAGTTTTTATAAAGTATGGGATGAAGGTTATTTACCAATTAACCAAAGAATTTATTTAGGTGGTATTAGATCGATACGCGGTTTTGAAAGCAGAACAGTAAGTCCTAAAAATCAATGGGGAGATGAAGTAGGTGGAACTATAGCTTTTGCCAATTCCGTAGAACTTAGTTTTCCTTTGATTGATAGAATCAAACTTCGTGGTAGCGTGTTTTTTGATTATGGTATGATAGGGCGTAAAAATTTAGATGAAATAAAAAGAATGAGTACAGGTATAGGCATTGAATGGATTACACCTATTGGACCTTTACAACTTGTATTTGCCAAACCTCTTAATGATAAAAAAGGTGATGATACTAATAGTTTTGAATTTAATCTTGGAACACGCTTTTAATGAAAGAATTTTTAGATGCTTGCTTGAATGCAAATTTGCAAATACGCAAGTATCTAAACAATATCCCACAAAATGATCTTAAACTTTGCTCTAAATTAGGCTATGATAAAAATCAAGGCTATGAGCTTGACTTAAAATGTGAACAAATTTTCATAAAATATCTTAGTTGTTTTGGACAAATTTTTTCTGAAGAAAGCGGATTGATCGGAAAAGCTAGCCCAAAACAAATGATTCTTGATCCTTTGGATGGAAGTTCAAATTTTGTTTCTAAAATACCATTTTATGGAACTTCTATAGCTCTTATGGAAAAAGATCAGGCAAAAAGCGCTTTTGTTTGCAATCTTGTCAGTCAAGAAATTTTTGCTTTTAATAACAAACAAGCTTTTAAATCCAATCTTTCCGATCCAAAATACTCACCCTTAACACCTAATCTATTTTCTAAAATAGGTATAGTTGAAAAAATTTCACTTTATCCAGAACTTCTCGATTTTTTAACAAAAAATCAATTAAAATTTCGCTCTTTGGGTGCAACAGCCTTAAGTCTTGCTTATGCTTCGTATTTTAGTTTTGTATTAATTCTTGGAAAAACACGAATTTTTGATACAGCAGCTGCTTTAGCAATTCATCAAAATTTATATATAGAAAAAAATGAAAATTTCCTTCTCCTAAGCCAAGACAAAAAAATTTTTGATATAATCTTAGAATTTTTAAAAAATAATTAGGTGAATATATGAATTTTGCAGATATTTTTTCAAAAATAAGAAGACAACAACCTAGCGTTAAAGAAGCGCCAAATCACTGGGTAAAGTGCCAAAGTTGTCATGCTTTGATGTATTATAAAGAAATAGAATCTTGTTTTAATGTTTGTCCTAAATGCAATTATCACATGAGAATTTCAGCTGATGAACGTATTAAACTTTTAAGCGATGAAGGCAGTTTTATTGAGTATGATGCAAATTTAGAAGCTATAGATCCTTTAAAATTTGTTGATAGCAAATCCTATAAAAAACGCCTTAGCGAAGGTGAAAGTAAAACAGGTAGAAAAAGTTCTGTCATCAGTGGAGAATGTGAAATCAATGGTTTAAAAACCCAACTTGTTGTATTTGATTTTTCTTTTATGGGCGGATCTTTAGGTTCTGTTGAAGGAGAAAAAATTGTTAGAGCTATACAAAGAGCTATCACAAGCAAAACTTCTCTTGTCATCGTAAGTGCAAGCGGTGGAGCTAGAATGCAAGAAAGTACTTATTCTTTGATGCAAATGAGCAAAACTAGTGCTGCACTTAAACTTCTTAGCAAAGAAAAACTTCCTTATATTAGCATTTTAACTGATCCTACTATGGGTGGGGTAAGTGCTTCTTTTGCTTGGCTTGGAGATTTAATCATCGCTGAACCTGAAGCTTTAGTAGGTTTTGCTGGTGCAAGAGTTATCAAACAAACTATAGGAGCAGATTTACCTGAAGGTTTTCAAAAAGCAGAGTTCTTGTTAGAACATGGACTTATAGATGCTATAGTTGAAAGAGGAGAACAAAAACAATATCTTAGCGATGTACTAAAATTTTTTAGTGGAAAATAATTTGCAAGTTAATATCTTTTGTATTCAAAAAAGTGATGAATTTAAAACTTGGAGTGAGAAATACTCTAAACTCATCTCCAAATACGCCACTTTAAAAGAAATAAATGTTTTTAATAAAAAAATAGCCTTAGCTCAAAATTTAAATGCCATAGAAGCAAAAAAAAGCTATGAAGAAGCTTTTATGCCTTATAAAAAAGGCTATTGTATCGCTCTTGATGAAAAAGGGAAAGATCTTACAAGTATAGAATTTGCAAAACTCATCCAAGATAAAAATGAATTAAGTTTTTTTATAGGCGGTGCTTATGGTTTAAGAGAAGAATTTAATCAAAGTTTGGATTTTAGACTATCATTAAGCAAACTTACTTTAGCACATCAATTTGTTAAAACCTTACTTTTAGAACAAATTTATCGTGCATTTTGTATCAACAACAATCACCCTTATCACAAATAGAAAGTTTTAAAATGAAAAAAAATGAAATACAAAATTTCAAAAATATTTTAGAAGAAAGAAAAAAAGCCATCTTAGAAAATTTGCAAAGCAATTCAAATGAAATCGAAGCTCTTCACAATAGCGTCCCAAGCGATAGTGTAGATTTTTCTGTCATAGAAACAGGCTCTCAAATTGACTTTGCTATCAGTACCAATCTCAAAGAAGAACTTATAGAAATCGAAGATTCTTTAGATAAAATCAAAAACGGCACTTATGGAATTTGCGAATCTTGCGATGATGAAATCGACTCTCAAAGACTAAAAGTCAAACCTCACGCAAGATATTGTATCACTTGCCGTCAAATTGCAGAACAAGGAAAAAAACATGAAAATTAAACTCTTCTTACTTGCAAGTTTTATTTATATAGCACTTATTTTTGCCTTTGCTTGGCATCTAGAACTAGGAAGCTATACTCTAAATATCAGCACTTATACTTTTGAACTACCTATTATGATATGGCTTGTTATTCCTTTATTTATTTATATGATTTTAGCCGTTTTACACATAGCATTTTATGGATTTTTGCGTTATTTAAAATTTAAGCATTTTTTTAAAGATGCAGCTAAATTTGAAGCTTATACTCAAGATTTGCTCCTTGAAAAAGATCTTAAAACTACTTTTCAAACAAAAGAATTTAGAGCTGTAGCACAACTTTTTAAAACCATAAAAACACATGAAAAAATTCCACACTCAAATAAAATTAATGAAATTTTAGATCTTATTGATGGTTTAAATAAAAACGAATTTTTTAACCTTAGCAAATTTAAACTCGAAAATAACAATGTTTTATATTTGCAAAATGAAAAAAATCATCTCAAAAACGATGCAAATTATGCCTATAACAAACTTAAAAATCTTAATGAAATCAAAGATGAATTTGAAGAAATTGCTTTTAACACTCTTATAGAAAAAGCTAGTTATGAGCAAATTAAAAATGTAAAAATACCTAAAAAGCCTTCTGAAGTTCTCACACTTATCAAACGTTTTAAAGAAGGAAATTTAGAACTTAGTGTAGCAGAATATGAAGTTTTACTTTCACACAATACACTAAGCGAAAAAGACTATCTTAACGCAGCAAAACTAAGTACCAAACTTTTAAATCCTGATGCTATTTTAGGAATTTTTAACAAAATTAAAAATGAAAAAAGCGAAGCTTTAAGAGCACATTTATATCTTTTAGCTGAATTTGGACTTTTAGATGAGTTAAGAGAACAAATTCACAATGATGATAAGAAATTTAATGATTTTAAAGCCTTTTTAGTCTTGCGTGAAAAAAATATCAAAATCGATCTAAACCAACTCATACAATGATAGATTTTAGCAAAAAACCTTTATTTTTAGCCCCTATGGCAGGTTTTTCAGATCTGCCTTTTCGTAATGTAGTAAAAAAATTTGGTGCTGATATTACCATAAGTGAAATGATAAGTTCTAATGCCTTAGTTTATGAAAGTTCTAAAACTTTACATATGCTAGAAAGAGCTGAATTAGAAAATCCCTATATAGTCCAAATTGCAGGTGGAGATAAAGAAGTGCTAAAAAAAGCAGTGCAAATGTTAAATGAAATGGATTTTGTAGATGGGATTGATTTTAATTGCGGTTGCCCTGTAAATAAAGTTGTTAAACAATGTGCTGGCAGTGCTTTGCTAGAAAATTTAGAGCTTTTTAAAAATCTTGTAGGAGTGATTAAAGAAAACAATAAAAAAAGCCTTACAAGTGTGAAATTTCGACTAGGATTTAATGAAAAATATCCTGAAAAAATGGCTAAAATTTGTGAAAGCTTGGGGGTGGATTTTATAAGTATCCACGGACGCACAAGAAAACAGCTTTATAGCGGAAAAGCCGATTATGAATCCATTGCCAGTGCTAAAGCAAGCGTTAGTATTCCTGTGATTGCAAATGGCGATATTAACGCACAAAATGCTAAAGAAGTTTATAAAATCACAAAATGCGATGGACTCATGATAGGGCGTGCAAGCGTGGGAAATCCTTGGATATTTTATGAAATCAAAAGCGGTAAAAGTGTAGATGAAAAACTCAAAAAAGAAATCATACTCACTCATTTTGATGAAATGATAAAACACTACAAAGATCAAGGCGTAAGTATATTTCGCAAGCATTTACACGAGTATTCTAAAGGGCATAAAGACGCTTCAGCCTTTAGAGATGAAGTCAATCGTATCAATGATGCTAAGATAATGCAAGAAAAAATCGAAAGTTTTTTCTAAACCCTAGTTTGTCCTATAAGATTATTAAGTCTATCCATTATAGATCCAACATAAGAATTTATACTTTCACTGCTTGCTTTCCAACCATTAGCTTTTGCTTGATTAAACTGATTATCAAACCAAGCTCCACCATAACCTATGCTTGTATTTTGCCAAGCAACTCCTTTTTCCATTGCATATATATCTGCATCAAGCCAGCCATCTTGTGCATAACCTTTTAATAAACTTGCAAAATCAACTTTTCCTGTCATAATGTCATCTAAGGAAACGCTAAAAGAAGGATTTGCTTTCATTTCTAGCTCAAGTTTTGCTTCACGAACTTTTGCTTCAGGACTAAAAACAACTTGATTTGGAGATGGAAAAGGCGGATAGGATTTTAAAAAACTCATAAATAAAGCTTCTTTAGAATAATTCCCATCTTCATTTTGTGGATAAACTGACATATCAGGATTAAATTCACCTTCATTTGAAGGTCCTTGCTCCATGCTTTGCGGAGAAAAGTCAAGTTTCATAAGGTTCATACCTAAATTCATAGTAGAATACTTAATCGCTTGTGCTTCGTGAAATTGTTCCGCATTAAATATATTTTTTACAATTTTTTCTTTGTTTTCATTACGACCATAATTTAGTCCTTTTGGTAATTGCTCTAAATCAGCTTCGCTAAAACTTGTTTTATCATTTGGAAATGCACTTATTACTTGATTAAAACTATTATAATAGGATTTAACAATAGAAACCATATCAAAACTATCATAATAATTACCACTAGTTTCATCAGCCATACCATGTTGATTAAATCTCTCTATCTCATCCAAAGTAGATTTATGTATCTTAAAATCATTTGGCAATCCTGCGGCTTTGTTAAAATCACTTCCCATATAACCATCTTTATCTACACTATAACCATAGGCTGTATCAGTGCTTAAATCTACTTGTTTATATTTTAGAGTATAAATAGAGTTTTTAAATTCACTTGATATATCATAATTAGGAGAATTTGTTTTACTACTTATACTAAAATTAGTATTATTGCTAGTATTTGTTGTATTAGTAGAATTTAATACTTCACTTCTTGCTAGAGTTTGTGAATTTGCATTTTGAATTTCATTTAATTTACTAGCATTTTGTTTTAAAAAAGCATTAGCAAAACTTATTTTAGAATTTTCTTTACTTTCTTTATTAGCTTTTGCTTGTGAAAGTATAGAACCATAGTTTGAGTTATCATTGATACTAAAGATACTCATATTAATTCCTTAATTTAGATTTTTCTGCCTTCAACCTAAATATATTAAAATAATATAAGCAAGATCTGTTCCATTTTGGGGTGGAGTTATCCCAAAGTCCTTACAATCAAACTTTTAGGTAAATTAAAATACTCTATAAGTTCTTTCTCTTTTTCTCTCATTTCTCCATTATCATTTTCATGATCAAAACCTAGTAAATGAAGCATAGCGTGGATAAAAAGCAAGCTTATTTCTTCTTCATAGCTATGCCCTAACTCTTTAGCCTTTTCTTTTGCCAAATCCACATTAATCACAACAGAACCCAAAGGCAAACTCTCATCGATATTTTCAAGCGGAAAAGAAAGTACATCAGTGGTTTTATCTTGTTTTCTTTGCTCTAAGTTAATTTCTTGCATTTCTTTACTATCCACAAAAACAAGCTCCACATCTTTAGGACTTAAAAAACTTGCTATAGACTCTAAAAAATCACATTTTTCATCACTTAATATCATAAACCTTCCTTAATCAAATGATATAAATTTTCTATTTCTTCATCATCAAAAATCGCACAATTTTTACTGCTATAAAATTGTTTTAGTTTTTTCTCTTCAAACTCAAATCCTAAAGCGCATTGAGAATGCGAAGGTAAAAAAGCCCTTAGCAATGTAATGGAATTTTGAATTTTCTCATCACAGGCAAAACAAAAAAAATCCTTATGCAATCTTCCTTCAAATTCCAAAATTTTTAAATAAGCATCAACAATAACACGCTTTGGATTTTGTTTTTCAAACCTTTTCACACACTCATCAAGTAAATCAAAATAAAAACTATCAAGCTCTTCCACATCTTTTAAGTGTCTATATAAAAGACGGATAAATTCTTGCCAAATAAGCATTTTATCCCTTTGCATAATCCATAAAAATCCCAAATGCAATACATCTTTAAGTCTTGGTAAAAAACTAGGATTTTCTTCTAAAGCAAAGTCGATTTTATAGCCGCTTAAAATACTAGAATGTCTAAGTCCATAAAAACGATAAGCCTTGATAAGCATTTTAGGACTTAAAATATAAACGATCAAATCCTCATCTTTAACTTTTTGAGTATGAAGTATAAAGCCTTGCATTAAACAATTTCAATACCATAAGCCCTAAGTATATCAAAAGCGGATTTTTCTAAATTTTCATCAAAACTTGCACTTAAATTTTGGTGTAAAATTATCCTTGCATTAGGCTTAGCACCAAAAGCTAGAATGATATTACAAAACACACAAATATGAGAAACAAGCCCTGCAAAATGAAGTTCTTCATAATCGCTTTTTTGTATGAAATTAGCTAATTCTAAGCTACCAAAAGTATTTTTATAAAAAATTTTATGAGCTTTTTGTAAAAAAGGTTCAAATTCCTTTGGCATTTGCCAACCTAAACTCTCTTTAATACAATGTTTTACAGGTAAATTTAAACCTTCTTTGCTTTGTAGATAATGCTCATCATGCGTATCATAGGTTAAAAGCAAATGCGTGTTATTAAAATCGATTTGATTTAAGGCTTTAAGAATATTTTCTTTGATTTTTAAAGCCTTATCAAAACCTAAACTTCCATCAATAAAATCATTTTGATAATCCACTAAAACAAAAGCTTTTTTCATGCTTTTATGCCTTTTGAAGCCAAAAACTCTCCGTGTGTAAATTGGCAAAAGCGGTTTTTAAACTTGTAAAAAGCTTAGGATGATCTTTTTCTAAATTTGCTAAAAGCTGTTTAGCTTCTTCTCTAGCGTGTGGAAATTTTACATTTTTTTCACTGAGTTTCATACCAGGACAAAATTCATTTCCTATCACGCTAAGTTCATTTTGCGTAGCATTATCCCTAAGCTGTCTTTCTCGCACAAAAATCAAAGGGCGTATCACAGTTACACCGCGTTTGCTTTGATAAATAGGCGCTAAGGTTCTTAAAGCTCCATTATGAATAAAATTCATAAAAAAGCTTTCTGCTGCATCATCTAAATGATGAGCTATAGCAAGCTTGTTAAAACCTTTTTCAAGAGCGTAAGTATATAAAGCTCCACGACGCATTCTCGAAAAATAACTACAAAAACTTGAATTTTCTCTTATGGTATCGCCTGAAACTTCATAAATATTTGAATCAAGCACGTTATGTTTAATGCCGTGTTCTTCACAATGTGCATGAAGATGAGAATAATCCTCGCCCATGCCATAACTCAAAGTTACTGCTTCAAGTTCAAATTTAAAAGGAGCGTGAGCTTGCATACGATTTAAAAGATGGGCTAAAGCCAAAGAATCTTTCCCGCCACTAAGCCCTAAAAGAACCCTATCTCCATCTTTAATAAGTCCAAATTTAGCATTAGCTTGTGCAACTTGGCGTATAAGTTTTTTGCTAAGATTTATCATAATTTCTCGCACATTTTAAGCACAAAATTGGCTGAAATTTTAGCTGAATTGATCACAAATTCATCAAAATCAAATTCAGCCTTTTCCCCTGCTTTATCACTCATAGCTCTTAAGATAAAACAAGGCACCTTTAAGGCATCACAAACCAAAGCAACACTTGCGCCTTCCATTTCACAAGCATCCGCATTGAAAATTTCTCTGATTTTTGCTTTTTTTGCTTCATCGCAAATAAACTCATCACCCGTTGCAATAATGCCTGCACGCAGTTTGATATTTAATTCCTTAGCAACTTCTAAAGCAAGATTGTTTAATTTCTCATCGGTTTTGATAAAAATTTCATTACCTGGAACAAAACCCAAAGGATGCCCAAAAGCGGTAATATCAAGATCGTATTGAGCTAATTTTGTTGCATAAAGCAAATCACCAATTTCAAGTTCAGGATTAAAAGCACCTGCAACTCCTGTAAAAAGCAACGCTTGTGCGCCAAATTTTTCTATCATCACACTAGCACTAAGAGTAGAATTTACCTTGCCAATTTTAGAATACGCTAAAACAAGTTCATGGTTTTTATACTTTGCAAAATAATAAGTATTATTAGCGTGTTCTATTTTCGTATAATCTTTAAGTGTTTCAAGTAAAGGAGTGATTTCTTCACTCATAGCTCCTAAAATTGCTATTTTCATCATATAACCTTTAAAAATTCATCAATATCATTCATATTTGTTAAAGCATAAGTTTCTTTTGAAGTGATTTTTTTATTCAAACCCTTAAGCACGCTTGCACCAAATTCTATGAAATAATCTACTTCATTTTCACATGCCTTAATGCTTTGTTTATAAAGCACAGGTGAGATAAGTTGTGCTTTTAAAAGTTCAAGGGCTTCTTCTTTGCTTGTATAAATTTTGGCATTTGCATTAGAAATTACGGCTTTAAAATTTGGTTTTAATACCTTTTCAAGCTCCACACAAAGCTTAGCTGAAGCATTTTCCAAAAGAGGACAATGACTTGCCACGCTCATATTTAAAAGCATAGCTCTTTTAGCTCCTGCTTCTTTAAATACACTTTCATAACTTGCTAAATCAGGTTTTAAACCTGCTACAACGATTTGTCCATCGCAGTTATAATTTGCAGCGAAAATTTGCTTGTTTTCTTTTTGTGCTTTTTGACAAAGCTCTTCAACCTTTTCATCATCAAGCCCCAAAACCACCATCATACCTGCTTCAACTTTTGCACAATCTTCTTGCATAAAAAGCCCTCTTTTATTGACCAAAGAAAGAGCCTCTAAAAAATCAAAAGCACCATTGACAGCTAAGGCTGAAAATTCTCCCAAAGAATGCCCTAAAGCAAATTTCGAACTTAAATCAGGTTTTTTTTCAAGTAAAACACTATAAGCCATTAAGGAATTTAAAACGATGGCGGGTTGAGTAAATTCACTTTGATTGAGTTTTTCGTTTTCTTCAAAAAGTAAATGTTTAAAATCAATCTTACAAAAATCACTTGCGTTTTGAAGGAGTTCTTTGGCTTTTATAGAGTTTTCATAAAAATCTTTTCCCATGCCAAGACTTTGTGAGCCTTGACCTGGAAATATAAACGCAGTCTTCATTAATGACAACCGCAACCGCCACCACCACAGCAACCGCCGCCACCGTGTCCGTGTCCGTGATGATGATCGTGCCCATGTCCGCTTCCACAACCACAACTATGACTTCCTGCGATAATACCTGTAAGAATTTCATCTTCACTCGCAGCTCTAGCATCTACGATATTTAAAGAAAAAAGCAAATCACGACCCGCATAAGGATGATTATAATCAATTGTCACATCATTTTCGCCAATCTCTTTTACAGTTACACGAACGGTTTCGCCATTTTCACCTTCGCCAAAAAGCTCCATACCTACTTTTAAATCAATACCTGCAAATTGCTCTTTTGGTAAAGTTTGAACGGCATTTTCATCGTATTCGCCTAAACCTTTTTCTTTTTTAATTACCACATCAGCATTGCTAGGGCAATCAAGCTTCATCACTTCTTCTTCTAAGCTTTCTAAAATCTGACCTTTGCCTAAAATAAAAGAAATAGGTTGAGAGTATAAATTTGATTCTAAAACTTCATTTGTATTTGCGTCTTTTAACTCATAAAACATTGAAACTACACTATTTTTTTCTATAGCCATTTTATCTCCTTAATTTATTTTCTATTAGGTGAAGCTTTTGCTTCGGGTGAATTTGGATAATTAGTTTTTAAAGCTTTATAAAAACCATTTGCTGTTTTTGTATCACCTGTTTTATCCAATGAAATGGCAGTATGATATAAAAGTTTTGGGAAATAATCCCCTTTTGTACTCAAAGAAGAACTTTTTTTATAATAAACAATAGCATTGTTATAATTTTTTTGTTTATACTCGATCTCCCCTAACCAAAAATTTGCTCTTGCGGGTTTATACTGCTTTGTTATGAGAAAATTTAATTTTGCTTTGGAATCTTCAAAAGCATTTTTATCAACATCTTTTATCGCTAATTCTAAAATTTCATTATTTTTTTTCTTTTTCCAAGATTCATCAATTTGTTTTGCTTTATCATCTTGGGTATTTTGAGTATTATTGTTTTCAATAGTACTATTTGAATCTGTAGTTGAAACAACAACACTAGGTGTAATAGTTTTAACGCTTAAATTTGCATCATTTAATTCGTTTTTAGAAACATAATTTGCATTAATAGCATCTACTAAAGAACTAAGTTCGGCTAAAACTTTTTTTACTTGCTTATTATTAGCTTCTTGAATTTTTCTACTTTCTTCAACATAAGCCTTTAATTTTTGAATTTCACTAGTAAAATTATTTTCAATATTTTGATTATTCTCTTCAACTTGACTTAATCTAGAATTTGATTTAGTATATTGAGAATTTATACCTTCTAAAGTGCTTTGTAAACCCTCGATTCTTTCGTTAATTTCATTAATTCTAGCATTTGTTTGTATATTTTCATTATTTAAATTATCTAACTTTTCTTTAAATAATTTTTCATTTGAAGTTAAACCATAAGAAGAATTGCTTGTTATATCTCCTGCACCAAAAGCTGAGCTTTCTGCATAAAGTAAAGTAGCTCCAAGAAGAGCTACTGTGAATATTTTTTTCATTAATTATCTTGATAATTTAAATTCAGCACGTCTGTTTTGCGCATCGCAAGCTTTAGTTTTTTCAGTGCACACAGGATTTGTTTCTCCATAGCTTTTAACAGCAATTCTATCAGCATTTACACCTTTAGCGATTAAAGCTTCTTTTACAGCTTTTGCTCTTTTTAAACCTAGAGCTTGGTTATATTCATCGGTTCCCCACTCATCGCAGTTTCCTTCAACAGTAATACTTACACCGCTTACTTCAGTGTTAAAGATATTAGCATTTGTGCTTACAACATTTTGCATATCAGGACGAATATTGAATTTATCAAAATCAAAATATACTTTATTTAAAGTATCATTAAGTTGAGAAATTTTTGAATCAATATCCCAACCATCACTTCCACCTGAACCACGATTTGAATCAACACTACTATCACCGCTTACGCTAGTGCTTTTTGTGCTACAACCACTAATAACAACTGCAAGAGCTGCAATTGAAGTAAAAAGAATTTTTTTCATTTATGACCTTTCAAAGTTAATAAATTCTTACTATTATATCTAATTTTTAATTAATTTTAACCTAAAATTGAAATTTTTACCAATCAATTGATTGAATTTTTCCAACCCTAAGAGGAAAATAAAAAGTCTTATTTGCATTTACACGAATAACACCTAAAGCACTTTGCACACCTAAATATTTGATAAATACTATACTTCCACCATCACTAGAAAATCTTGGAAATAAATTTTTTCCATTTGCCGTAAGTTGACGAATATAATCACTATTAATTGACATCAAATAAATATTAAAAACACCTGCTTGATTTGGTTCACGACTTGAATAAACCAAAAAATCTTTATAAGTCGAAACAGCCGAATTATTTCTACCATGAAAAACAACTTGTTCAGCACCATTACTATTTAAATCTTGCATAAAAATATTAGGATATCCTAAACGATCGCTTACAAATACCACTTTACTATCATCTGAGCCAATAAAATTTCCATTAACATCAATACCAGAATAATTAGTTAATTGTGTTAGATTTTTGGTATTTAAGTCATATAAATAAACATCAGGCTGATCTTTTGGAGCCATGGTAACAAGTAGTTTACTTCCATCTACACTCACATCACTTGCTACAACCATACCGCCACTTGATAAAATTTTACTAGCTTTATTGGTATTTAAATCATAACGGTATAAAGTTGGCTTATCATGATCATAAGCTGTATAATAAAATAGAGTTTGTTCTTTATTTCCCCATTTTGGAAATAAATTAAGCCCACCATCAACAATAACTTTTTGATAAGTTAAAGTATAATCAGCCATAATAATTTGACTTTTTTTAGAGCTAGAATTTCTCGCGATCAAAATTTTATGATCCATCCAATCAACAGATGCAAGTCCTAACGCATTTACAGAAGCTTTGACGCTTTTATGTGCCAAAAATGGATATTGCTCTAAACCATTTAAAGTATAAGTTTGCTCTGACTTATCAGAACCGCCAGCTTTTATTTTTACATTTAAACTCAAAGTGTTACCATTTTTATTTAAAGCGTATTCAAAAGTATAATTACTTGTCTCAGTTGCATTAGCAACAACTTCAAAGTTTGAACTTACTTTCAAATCGTTCACAATGATATTATAAAAGCTTTTCTTTAAATTCTCATCACTTAAATTTGAATTATCTTTAACAATAATCTTTGGTAAAACTACACCAGAATTAACAACATCAATCACTGGATCTTCTGCCCAAAGACTTCCTAAAAAGACTAAAAAAATTGCTACAATTTTTTTCATTTTTTTCTCCTAATCATTTTTAACTTTTGCTTCATCTCTTAAATTCATGGTAATGCTTATATTTTTATTTTGCGGAGGATAAGTAATAAATTTACCTTTTTGACTTTCTAAAAATTCAGCCACTTTAGCATCATATAAAGGATTCCCACTTTTTTCAACTGAAGTATAGCCAAATTTTCCATTTTCATCAATAAAAATTTTTACCTTAACAGAAATTTTTTCACTATTTGGATAATACTGAGTCCATCTTTGGGTGATAATACGCACGACTTTCCCTAAAAATTCATCATAAATTCCAATCTTTTGCGCCTTTGTGCTTTGGCCTTGCGTTGAACTTTCTTCTTGAAGTAAACTATCATTAAGTTGCTTTACAAGTTCGGAAGCTTGAGGTTTTGGGGCACTAGAAGCTCCTGATTTAGCACTTGATTGAATTTTTGTAGTCTTTTCTTCTTGTATGTCTTTGATATTTCCAAAAAGCTCATTAAAATTACTTGCCTTTTGGTCAATATCTTCTGTCTTAACTGTTTTATTTGTAGTCTGAGCAAAAAGCTTTTCTATATCAACTTGCTCTGTTGGTTTTTGTATTTCTTTAGGAGTGTTGCTTTGAGTAATAACTTGTTTTGATGGTTCAGCAAGTTCAATATCTACAAAACTATCTTTTATATCGGTATATTGTATAGCAGGTTCAACCTCGCTTACAAGTCTAAAAAAAACAAGAATTACTATACTAATATATATTGCTAAAGCAAGTAAAAACGAATTTAAATTACTCAAACCATAATTTTTCATGATTATTCAGTCTGTAAAGCAACTTTATTAAATCCTAAATTTTTTACACTTCTTAAGACTGAAATAACATCGTCATATTTTAAGCTTTTATCAGCGCGTATAAAAACCGGATCTTCGGTATTAAATTGTGCTTTTCTTTGAGCAATATTGTCAGCAAAACTTATAAAATCGTATTTTTCTTGATTTAAAAAAATTTCTTTTTTTGCATTAATACTAATAATTAAACTCTTAACAGTTGGAGCACTAGTATTTTTTTGACTACCTTGTGGAAGATTAATTTTTTCTTCATAAGTAATGCTTGGAGCTGTTACCATTAAAATCGCAAGCAATACAAGCATAATATCTACTAAAGGTGTGATATTAAGCTCAGGTTTTTCATCATCAAATGGCATTTTTAACCTTATTTACTCGAACTTATAACTTTAATCTCGCTATCAATAATGCTTAAAAGTTCGAAAGCTTTTCTTTTAATGATGAGATGAAATGTATAAGCAGGAATTGCTACTAAAATACCACAACCTGTAGCAACTAAAGCCTCACTGATTTTAGGAGCTATGATACTTAAAGAATTTTGAGTTCCAAGCCCACCAAAAGTTTCAAGTATAGAAATAACTGTCCCAAAAAGACCTATAAAAGGTGAAGTTGAAGCAATAATACTAAGCCAAGTAAGTCCAGCAGAAGCGCGGCGACTTGCTAAATTTTTATAGATTTCTAAATGATTTGAAGTTGTATCATTGCATTTTCTTAAAATCGAATCAGTATGACTTAAATCCTTCTCACCCAAGAGCAAAGTTTCTAAACTTTCTTTTTCTTTATTTCTCCATGTAGCCAAATAAGTCAATCTAGCAAACAAAATACTAAATGCTAAAATAAAATATAAAGAAAGCCATAATAAAACTATATAAGTAATAATACTTGAACTATTGAAAAAATGAAATATAGCTTCAAAATTCATTAATGCATCCTTGCATTATCAAGTTTTGAAAAAGTTGCTGCTAAAGCTGCATTATCAGAACTCATAGATTTAATCAAATCTTTTGCTTGAGCAAGATTTTTTTCAATCTCACTTTCATCACTTCCACAAACCCAAACCGCACCCTTTGCTAACACGCAAATCTTATCTTCATCTATCTTTGCATGTCCAGCATCAATAGCAATTAATTCATGGTTTAAATCAGCTTTTTCAATATCAATTACTCCAGATTTTAAAGAAGAAACCAAAGCAGCATGTCCTTTAAGCACGCCAAATTCTCCTTCACTACCCGGTAAAGTAACAGATTTTACTTCTCCTTGATAGATTACACCCAAAGGCGTAACTATCTCGAAATTAATCAAATCGTTCATAAATTAACCTTTTAATTTATCCGCTTTTGCAATAGCTTCATCTATATTTCCAACCATATAGAAAGCATTTTCTGGTAAATGATCATATTTACCTTCTAAAATTCCCTTAAATCCTGCTATTGTGTCTTCAAGGCTTATATATTTTCCTGGGCTACCTGTGAAAACTTCTGCAACGAAAAATGGTTGTGATAAGAATTTTTCAATCTTTCTTGCTCTTTCAACTACAAGTTTATCCTCTTCGCTAAGCTCATCCATACCTAAAATGGCGATGATATCTTGTAAATCTTTGTATTTTTGAAGCACTGATTGAACACCACGAGCAACTTTATAATGTTCTTCTCCAATGATATTTGGGTCAAGCATTCTTGAAGTTGAGTCAAGTGGGTCAACTGCAGGATAAATACCCTTTTCAGCGATAGCTCTATTTAAAACTGTTGTAGCATCTAAGTGAGCAAAAACAGTTGCTGGAGCTGGGTCGGTTAAGTCGTCAGCTGGAACGTAAACAGCTTGAACTGAAGTGATTGAGCCTTTTTTAGTTGAAGTAATTCTTTCTTGGAATTTGCCCATTTCACTTGCTAGGGTTGGTTGATAACCCACAGCTGATGGAATTCTTCCTAAAAGTGCTGACATTTCAGAACCTGATTGTGAAAATCTAAAGATATTATCAATAAACATAAGCACATCAAGACCCATTTCATCTCTAAAATACTCAGCCATTGTTAAACCTGTTAAAGCAATACGATTTCTTGCTCCTGGTGGTTCATTCATTTGTCCATAACATAGAGCAACTTTGTCTAAAACATTACTTTCTTTCATTTCATTATAAAGATCATTTCCTTCACGAGTTCTCTCACCCACACCTGCAAATACAGAATAGCCACTATGCTTAAATGCAACATTGTGAATAAGCTCCATAATAATAACAGTTTTACCAACACCTGCACCACCAAAAAGACCTACTTTACCACCTTTTGCATAAGGAGCAAGTAAATCCACAACTTTAATCCCTGTTTCAAAAATCTCACTTTTTGTGCTTTGATCTTCAAAAGCTGGCGGATCTCTATGAATTGCCCATTTTTTATCAAAAGAAATTTCTTCACCTTCATCGATCAAATCTCCAGTAACATTGAAAATTCTTCCTAAAACTTTCTCACCAACAGGAACACTAATAGGAGCACCTAAAGCCTCAGCTTTTAAGCCCCTTACCAAACCATCTGTCATATCCATAGCAATAGTTCTAACTCTATTATCTCCTAAATGAGCTGCTACTTCTAAAACAAGTTTATGTTTTTTTCCTTCGCTTTCAAAATTTACAACAATTGCTTCATTAATTTGAGGTAAATAGTCGTTAAAATCTACATCAACAACCGGACCTAATACCTGTGAAATAAATCCTTGCATTATTTATCTTCTCCTTAAAATTTACTATTTCATTGATTCAACACCACTGATAATTTCTATAAGCTCAGTAGTAATGGATTCTTGTCTTGCTTTATTATAAGCTAAATTTAGTTGTTTCACTCTTGCCTTTGCGTTATTAGTTGCATTATCCATAGCTTGCATTCTTGCACTATGCTCTGCCGCCAAAGAATCAATTAACGCATAATACATATTATACTCAAAATATGTTTTCATTAAATCTTCTAAAAGCTCAGTTCCTTCCGGTTCAAGCTCTAAAAGAGAATTATGAGTCTGTTCAATACTCTTTGGTTCAACTGGAATAAGATGATTAATTTTAAGTTCTTGGGTAATCATATTTTTATAACCATTATGAACTAAAATCACTTCATCTGTATTTCCATTTAAAAAATCATCTACAGCAGCATGAATTACTTCACATGCTTTCTCATAATCAGGACTAGAACTAAGATGGAAATATTTCTCTAACAATTCTATTTTTTGAAAATTAAAATATTCAATTCCAGTTTTACCTATAGCTCTAAGACGAATATTAATATTTTTTGCTTCATATTCTTTTAGCATTTCACTTACTGTTTTTAAAGTCTTAATATTAAAACCACCGCATAAGCCTTTATCTGCAGTGATAAATATTAAATCTACGGTTTTAATTTGTTCTTTTTTATGAAACAAAGATAAACGCACATCATCTTCATTGTGAACAATTTTATTGATCTGAAATGAAATTTCACTCAAAATTTCATCGATTTTTTGTGCATAAATTTTTGATCTTTTAGCTGCTTCTTCTGCTTTTTTTAACTTAGCAGTAGAAACTAGCTTCATAGCATTTGTAGTCTTTTGAGTGTTATGAACACTTTTAATTTTTCTTTTAATTTCTTTTAAATTAGACATAAAAGACCTTATAAATGATTTGCTTTAAACTCATTAATGGCTTTAGCTAGTTTTTCTTCCAAATCAGAATCTAAAGCTTTTTTAGAGCGAATTTGCTCAAAAATATCTGGATGTTTTGCCTCAATAAAAGGATAAATTCCATCTTCAAATTCCTTAATTCTAGAAACAGCAATATCATCTAAGAAACCTTTGGTTCCTGCAAAAATTAAAACTACTTGTTTTTCAACGCTAAGCGGAGAATAAGGTGGTTGTTTTAAGAGTTCAACCATTCTTTGTCCACGTTCAAGTTGTTTTCTACTTGCCTCATCTAAATCGCTAGCAAATTGTGCAAAAGCTTGAAGCTCTCTATATTGAGCAAGGTCAAGTCTTAATGTGCCTGAAACTTGTTTTGTAGCTTTAATTTGAGCAGCCCCACCTACACGAGATACTGATAAACCAACATTAATTGCGGGACGAATTCCTGAGTTAAATAAATCAGTTTCTAAGAAAATTTGTCCATCTGTAATTGAAATAACATTAGTTGGAATATAAGCAGAAACATCTCCTGCTTGTGTTTCAATTATCGGCAATGCCGTCAAAGAACCAGCACCTAATTCATCATTTAGCTTGCTTGCTCTTTCAAGCAATCTTGAATGAAGGTAAAAAACATCGCCTGGATAAGCTTCACGACCTGGAGGACGACGTAAAATCAAAGACATTTCGCGATAAGCTACAGCATGCTTGCTCAAATCATCATAAACAATTAAAGCATGTTTTGCGTTGTCTCTAAAAAATTCACCCATGGTTACACCAGTATATGGAGCTAAGTACTGTAAAGCCGCAGGATCTGAAGCACCAGCATTTACAACAATAGTATATTCCATAGCACCATGTTCTTCTAGTCTTTTAACCACTTGTGCCACTGTACTTTGCTTTTGACCAATTGCAACATATATACAGATAACTCCTTGACCTCTTTGAGATATAATAGTATCAACAGCAACAGTAGTTTTACCTGTTTGTCTATCACCTATGATAAGCTCTCTTTGACCACGACCAATTGGCACAAGCGCATCAATAGCTTTAATTCCTGTATGTAAAGGCTCATGAACACTTTTTCTCGCCATAATACCTTTTGCTTTTTCTTCAACAAAACGATATTCATTAGCATTGATCATACCTTTAGCATCAATTGGCTCACCTAAAGCATTTACAACACGACCAATCAAAGCCTCACCTACTGGAACTTTAAGTAATTTCTTAAGTCTTTTTACAGAAGCACCTTCTTTTAAACCTTCTCCTTTTCCAAGTATAACAATACCTACACTCGACTCTTCAAGGTTTAAGGCCATTCCTTTATCACCATTTTCAAATTCTACCATTTCTCCAGCCATAATATTCTTAAGTCCATATACCTTAGCAACACCATCAGCTACAGAAATAATCTTTCCTGTTTCTTCAATTTCAAGATTTAAATCAAAATTTTCAATTCTTTCTTTGATTATTGAACTGATCTCATCAGCTTTAAATTTCATTTACTTTTTCTCCTTAGATAATTTTCAATATATATTCATTTAGCTTATTTTGAAGAGCTTTCATAGAAAAAGAAAGTTCATAACCTAATTCTTCTAATTCTATTTTAACACTATCATCTTGACTGATTTTATTATTTAGTTTAATATTTGCATCAAATTTTTTGTTAAGTTTGACTTCAAGATCTTTAAGATTTTCTTGACTTAATTTTTCTTTAGAATATACAATACCAACAAAAATATTTTCTTTAAAAGCTTTTTGTCTTTCAAGTTCTTTAACTATTTGAGGAATGCATTCTAATCTTGAATTTTCAATCAAAAGTCTTAAAAAATTTTGAAAACTAGAATTTTTAATATCAAAAAAAGAATCAAGAAATTCCATTTTTCTTTCTTTTTTAATCTCATTAGATTCTATAATATTTTTAAATTTTGGCAAAACAAAAGCAGAATTTAAAATACACAAATTCTGATAAAAATCATTTATATCAGCTCTTGAAGCTATCGCTTTTGCATATCTTCTTGCAATTATATTTTCCATATTTAAGATACCTTCTTCATCATAAGTTCTATTATTTCACTCTGTTTTAATGTCATATTTGGATCAGAAAAAATTTCATTTAAAGTATTTGATACTAATTCTTTTTCCATTTTTCTAAATTCATAATCTTTTTGTTCCTCAAAATGTTTTTGAAGTAAATCTAACTCATCTTGAGTCTCTTTCTTAATATTTTGAACTAAAATTTCAGCTTCTTTTTTTGCTGTAATTAAAGCGGCAGCAGCACTTGCCTTAGCTTCTTCAAGTTTTTTCATCGTGTCTAATTTCTTAGCTTTACTTTCTAAAAGTTTTTTTTGAATTTCATCAAGTTTAGAAGAAATTTTTACAATACGGTTTTTGTAAAAATTTTTAAATGGAGTTGCAACAAAATAATACAATATAGCCACAAAAATTAGAAAATTAATAGTCCTTGGAATAATATCATATTCTCCACTACCGTTTGATGCACCAAAAGCATACAAAGGTAGCAAAAATATAATAAAGAATAACTTACTCATTTCTCTCCTCTTAAATTTTCTTTATGTTATTTTGCAAAGCTTGCTTAAGCTCAGGTAAATGTATGTTTAAATGTTCTTGCAACTCTTTTTTTTGAACGGCTAAATCTGCATAAAAACTGGCCATTTTTCTTTCTAATTCTTCTTTCTTGCTTCTAAGAATTTGCTCTGCCTCTTCTTTAGCAGCAGCTATAGCACTTTGTTTAATTTTTTGAATTTCTTCTCTAGTGTTAATATGAATAGCTTCTAATTCATCATTCACACCTAAAACTTCTTGAGAATTTTCTTTTACTTTATTCTCATCATTTTTTATAGAATCATTTCTTTCATCCATAAATTTTAAAAGCGGCTTATACAGCATACTATTTAAAATAACTATCATAGCTAAAAAAATAGCCATAGTAGCAAGCATTATGGAAGGATGCATATCTTCAAACATAATTCTCCTTGGTTAGAATTTTCGAAGGACTATTTTACCATAAAAAAGCTAAGATTTTGGTTAAAGCTTTTCAAGCATTTTGATTAATTTTTTAATTTTATCAATATTTTCTAAATGAATTACAAAATCATTATTTTTATTTTTGCAGTCAAATCCAAAGCGATTTAGTATTTGTTTTAATTTTTTTATTTCATCTTCAAATTCTTGATTAGGTAAGCTTTCATTATTTTTTATTTTTTTAACTATTTTTTCAGTATCTCTAACATTAAGTTTTTGACCTATTATGCTATCAACCAACATTTTTTCATCTTTTTGATCTAAACCAACCAAAACTTTAGCATGACCCTGGGAAATTTTTCCAGAAGCAATCAACTCTTGAGTTCTAATATCTAAATTCAGAAGTCTTAAAGTATTTGTTATTTGAGTACGAGACTTATGAATAAGTTCTGCTAAATTCTCTTGAGTAATTTTATGAACTTGCATTAAATCCTTATAAGAATTAGCAAGCTCAATAGGGTTTAAATTCTCTCTTTGTATATTTTCAATAAGAGCCAATTCTCTAAGCTTATTCTCATCAATATCAGCAATAAAAGCTAGAATTTCTTTTTTTCCTAATGCTTTCACTGCTCTTAAGCGACGTTCCCCAGCAATTAAAATAAATTTATTATTTTTTTTAAATACAATAATAGGCTGAATAAGTCCAAATTCTTTGATAGAATTAGCAAGCTCATCTAAAGCTTCTTGATCAAAATTCTTTCTTGGCTGAAATGGATTGGGTGAAATTTGATCAATTTCTATCATAGTGCTTTGATTTTTATCAAAACCCAATTCTTTACTATAAACAGTATCCATATCACTGATTAAACTACTTAAACCCCTATCTTTATTTAACCCCATTATAATTATCCTAATATAGAATACGCCAAATTTTGATAAGCAACAGAACCTGGCGATTTAATATCATAAAGAATTATAGGCTTTCCAAAACTTGGACTTTCTGCAAGTTTTACATTGCGAGGGATCACAATAAAGTCATCTTCGTTTCCATTAATAGTAAAAAGTTGTTTTTTAAAATTTTGTTTCAAATCATCTACAACATCTTTAGAAAGATTATTTTGAGAGCTATACATTGTCGGTAAAAATCCACGAACCCTGAGTTTAGAATTAATAGTTTTTTTGATAATTTTAATTGTATTTAAAACCATAGCTACACCCTCAAGCGCATAAAATTCACACTGTATAGGGATAATTACACTATCGCTTGCTGCAAAAGCATTTATAGTAATACTTCCAAGAGCAGGTGGAGAATCAATAATAATAAAATCATACTCATCAATCACTTCTTGAATTTGATTTTTAAGCAGCATTTTTTTCTCATTATTTTCACCTTTAGCAAGCTCTTGTTCTATACCTACAAGACCTATATTTGAAGGAGCTAAATGAAGTTGTGGCAATTCTGTTTTTAAAATAATATCTGAAAGCTTTTTTCTTCCTATAAAAACATGGTAAATATTATACTCATAATTATTACGATTAAAACCAAGTCCTGTAGTCGCATTAGCTTGCGGATCAACATCAATCAAAAGTACTTTTTTTTCAGCCACAGCTAAAGAAGCGGCTAAATTTACTGCTGTTGTAGTCTTTCCTACCCCACCTTTTTGGTTTGCTATTGTAATAATTTCGCTCATCTTAAACTATACACCCTTTTATCACCTAGTAAAATTGAACCATCTTCATACAAAAAAGAATTTTCAAGTGAAAAAACTTTACCTTCATGATGGACGCTAAATTTTCTTGATTTTTCAAATTCTAACATATACTTGCTAAAAATATTCTTCCATAAAATTTTTTTTTCTACTTTTTGCAAAAACTCACTCACTAAATCTTTAAGCGAAATTTCTATATCACATAAAGCTGTATTTTGGGGTGCAAATTTAAGATTTAAACCCATACCGCCTATGATAAAATTTGAAATTTTAGCACTTATAACTCCTCCAGCTTTTTTATCATCTAAATATAAATCATTAGGCCATTTAAGCCAAATTTTAGAACCTTTTTCTTGTAAAAGTTCTTTAAGTAAATAAGCAAAATAAATACTTACAGAAGCCAAAGGCAAATCTTTTGGCAAATCTTCTTCTTTAATACAAAAAGAAAGATGTAAATTTCCTTTAGAGCTTTGCCAAGAATTTTCCCTACTTCCAACTCCATTTGTTTGTTCTAAAGCATAAATAGCAAAATTTCCATCAATCTTTCCATTGCGTATTTGCTCGCATAAAAAAAGATGAGTTGAATCTATACTTTCAACACAAACTATCTTCACTTTTAAGCCTTTTTCCATTTAAATAAGTCCTGCCATCAAGAGCTTTTTTTCCACTTTCTTGAAGTTTTTTAATACGCAAAATTCCTTGTTTGCAAGCAAGCAAAAAACTTTCTTTTTCTAATTCTAAAATTTCACCCATCTTAGCATTTTGTTTTAATTCATCCACAAGTTCAAGCTCTAAGAATTTAAGTCCATTTTCCAAGAAAACTCCAGGCCAAGGGGTAAAAGCTAGATATTTTTGATAAAGTTCTCTTGCATTTTGCAAATTTATAAGCCCATCTTCTTTTTTGATTTTTCTACAAAGTGTTGCTAGACTTTCCTCTTGTTTTTTAGGGGTGATTTTATCGAAATTTAAAAGAGTAGAGAGGATGAGCTTAGCGGCCAAATCTGCTAAAAGTTCAAAAACTTCACTTGAATTTTTATCTTTTATATCACACTCTAAGCTTTCAAGTATAGCACCTGTATCAAGCCCTTCTTCCATGAGCATGGTGCAAACTCCACTTTTTTCATCTTTGTTTAAAATCGCACTTTGGATCGGACTGGCACCACGGTATTTTGGAAGTAAAGAAGCATGCAAATTCACACAAGGTACTAAATCCAAAATGGCTTTAGGTAAAATTTTTCCATAGGCAGCAACCACGATAAAATCAGGATTTAAATCCTTAATCTCTCTTATAATATTTTCATCTTTTAAAGAACTTGGAGTAAAAATAGGAATGCTAGGATAATTTTGACTTAAAAAAGCCTTAGTATCACTTGGAGTTAAAATTTGCTTTCTACCTACAGCTTTATCAGGCTGGGTAAAAAGTGCTACGAGTTTAAAATTTTCATTTTCTACTAGTGCTTTTAAAATACAAGTTGCGTAAGATGGAGTACCCATAAAAATAATTTTTTTCATTTTTTCGCTTTGTGTGAAATTAAAAATTTTAATTATAGCTTATTTGATTTTAAAAGAGAATTTAATAAATTAATCACTCAAACAAAGTTCCGCCTATTTGTTTATTTTCTAATAAAAATGTCTTTGCCACACTTAAATCAAAGCCACTTGCTAAAAACATTTTTTTATTGTGTTCAAGTAAAAATTTAGCTGCCTTAAGTTTGGTTACTATACCACCCGTTCCGTGCTCACTACCTGTTTTTATGGTTGCTTGTAGCCATTCTTCTTTAATATGAGTGATTTTTTCTAAACGCTTTGCATCACTAAATTCACTAGGATTTTTATCATAAAATCCATCAATATCACTTAAAATCACAAGCAAATCCGCATCAAAAAAATGCGTAGCATAAGCACTTAAGCTATCATTATCACCAAAGACAATTTCTTCTATAGCTGTAGCGTCATTTTCATTGATGATAGGTAAAATTCCTAAATTTATCATCATATCGATAGCATTTTTTGCGTGTTTAGTAGCTTTTCTAGAGTCAAAATCCTTACCTGTAAGTAAAATTTGTCCGCCTAGTTTGTTAAATTTGGCTAAAAGTTCATTATAAACACTGATTAAAAAAGGTTGTCCAATAGCGGCTAAAACTTGTTTATTAATGAGGTTTTTTCTATCGATATCTAGTTTGGTGTGTCCTGCTGAAATAGCCGCTGAAGTTACTAAAATCACTTCATATTTTTCCATGAGTTTAGCTAAAAATGCGACTAAATTTTTAAGACGCTCAAAACTTAAAGTGTTTTCTTCGCTAATCACATGAGAACCCACTTTAACAACTATTCTTTTCATGCTTATTCCTTAAAAAATTTTTATAATTTTAGCCAAAATTTCATATAAACTAGTTATTTTTTGAAAAAATAGGGAGTGTTTGAAATTTTTAATATAAAACACTTCCTAGATTGTTAAAATTTTTATTTGTTATTTCTTAAAGTTTTAATTTCTTCTAAAAGCATGAATTTAAGTTCTTTAAGTCCTGTTTTTTCAAGGCTTGAAACTTTGATTAAAAAGCTTTGTGGGTTATTTATTTCTTTGAGATAATTTTCTAACTCATTAATGTTTAAAGTAATTTGCTCGGCAAATTCTTCTCCTAAATTAACACTATCACTTTTTGAAATCATGATACCAAATTTACGCCCAAAAAGTTCACTGGAAAATTTTTCAAGTTCTTTTCTTAGTACTATAAACTGTTCTTTTAAAGGCATTTGCCTCATAGGATCTAGTACGAAAAGCAAAAAGCTCGTTCTTTCTATGTGCTTTAAAAAGGCAAGTCCTAAGCCTTTGCCTCCACTTGCTCCTTCGATAATCCCTGGAATATCAGCCATAACAAAGGAATTATACTCATCTACATCTACGAGTCCAAGTTTTGGAGTAAGGGTGGTAAATTCATAATTTGCAATTTCAGGTTTTGCATTTGAAACAACGCTTATAAGAGTAGATTTTCCCACATTTGGAAAGCCTACAAGCCCTACATCGGCAATAAGTTTAAGCTCAAGTCTGACTAAGCGACTTTCTCCTTTTATACCAGGTTGTGCGTAATCAGGACGTTGATTGGTAGCATGTTTAAAATGAGTGTTGCCAAGTCCGCCTTTTCCACCTTTTAAAAAAAGCTCTCTTTGTCCTTCTTTGGTAAGATCGAGTAAAATTTCATTAGTTTGTGCATCGATAACTTGCGTTCCTTCGGGTACTATAAGTTCTAAATTTTCACCTTTTTTGCCATTTTTATTGCGTCCCATTCCACCAGCACCATTTTGTGCGCGTAATTCTCTTTTGCCTTTGAAATTTACAAGAGTGTGGGTATTATTATCACATACGAAAATAATATCGCCACCATTTCCACCATCTCCCCCATCAGGGCCACCAAGTGGAACATGTTTTTCACGACGAAAACTTACAGCACCTTTACCACCATCGCCTGAAGCTAAAGTAATTTTAACACTATCAATAAACATTTAAATTGCCTTTGATTTTAAATTTATAAAGCTAAATTTGAGTAAATAAAAAGAAGTTAAATTTATAAATTTAAAGTTTTCAAGACGCTAAAAAAGCGTCCTAAAAACTTATGCAGGGTATACAGAAACTTTTTTTCTATCTTTATCTTTTCTTTCGAATTTTACAAAACCATCAATCAAAGCAAAGATAGTATGATCTTTCCCCATACCTACATTGTTACCTGCATGAGTTGCAGTTCCTCTTTGGCGGATGATGATATTTCCAGCTCTAACAAACTCGCCACCAAATTTTTTAACACCTAAACGACGACCTATAGAATCGCGGTTATTTTGAGTTGAACCTTGACCTTTCTTGTGTGCCATTCTTTACTCCTTAAGCTTTGATATCTTTTACTACAACGCGAGTAAATTGTCTTCTAAAACCGCGTTTGAGTTTAGAATCTTTTCTGCGTCTTTTTTTGTAAATCACAACTTTTTTATCTTTTCCGTGATTGATCACTTCCAAAACAACTTTTGCACCTGCTACGAAAGGCGCACCTACCTTTAATTCTTTATCATTGATAGCAAGAACTTCGCTTACTTCAATACTTGCTTTGCTTTCAGCTTCAAAGTGATCTAGTTTTAGCTCATCGCCAACACTTACTTTGTATTGCTTTCCGCTGTGTTTGATAATAGCATACATTGCTTTTCCTTATAAATTGGTAGTACCATAAAGCACCGCAATAACGGATTTAAAAGCTTTAGTGGTTTAATAAAATTTCGATTTTACAAAATTTTTCTTTAATTTTTGATGAATTTAAGAAAGGATTTAGAGTTTGAGAAAAATCAAACTCTAAAAATTTAAAATCCCAGATTTACTCCGCCACCTTCTTCGGTTTGATAATTTGCATCACGACCTATAGTGTATCCATTTCCACTATTACTACCAATTAAAGGTCTACAAATATCGCCCACTTTTACACTACCTTCTGTGATTTTTGCATAAGAAAGTTTAGGGCTTGTGCGAGTGATTTCAATACTTCCTGTTTTGCTTTCTACTCTTCCTATATTTTCTTTTGTATAAGTATCTTTTATAGCCTTGCCAAGAGCAAAACATTCATAAACATCACCTTGATTTAAGCTTTGAGAAAATACTACTTCATTGTTTTCAACGCTTGCAACTTTCAAAGGATAAATTGCATTTAAAATATCTCCTGCAATACGATTTGCAATTTGTTTGAGTGCAGCTTCATTGGCACTAAGACTATTGTCTTTAAGATTGACTTTCATACTTAAAGTATTAGAAAATTTAATTTGTCTTGTAGCAAATAAAAGCACACGATAATCTACGATAACTTCAATTTCAGTTTTGCTTTTTCCTGTTAAATTGCTTGTTTTTTGTTTACCTTCAAGTCCTGAAATAGAAAACAATAAAATATAATCTGTTGCTAACACATTTTTAAGTTTATAAACTTCATCGCTAGCTGCGTCGCCACTTTTGATTAAAGCTTTTTCCATTTCATAATAGCCACTAGAATCACGGTCTAAAACATTAAATTTACGACTTTGCAATAAATCAGAAATGATTTTTTGTTGCAAAGCTGAGCCTATACCTCTTTTTGCAGCATCTGGAGTAGAATCAAAAACAGTAATACTTCTTCTATTATCTGCACTTAAACCTGGAGCTTGATACTTTTTTGTTGTTGTGGTTTTTTTAATCACAACTTTAACATTAAACCCGTCATTGGTTTGGATTTTAGAAATCACTTCATAAGAGTCAAAACTACCTTTTGTAGCACAACGAATTTCATCATTGAAGCTTTTTTCTAAATTTTGTCCATTTTTGTCTTTTGTACTTTTAGTTTTAAAATTTGTACTTTGACTTAAACTACCACCATACATACGAGATATGGCATCAGCTAAAGCTTTACCCACGGCTTGTTCGTAAGTAACACCATAACCTTCTCCTTGTGCTTGTTTTGTCGTGCTAGTGGTGACAACTTTAGCATTTAAAAATGCAAAAAAAACTAGTGATACAAATAAAACTCTCATTGATTTTCCTTAAAAATCATCTACATCAAGGTTTGATGAGTGTTTTACACTAGGTATAACTTTTTTTGGTGTGCTAGATTTTGGTGTTGCCCCATAGTTTGGATCAAATCTTTTATTAGCAGCTTCTATACTGTCCATAGAATAATAACGTATCGCACCTACTACTCTATAATCCCCCTTATCCACACTCCAAATTCTAGCATCTTCAATTCCTAATAAACTCATACTTGAATCAGCACTGAAATCTTTTGACATTTCTTTTATTAATGAAGTTTGAGGTCCTGTTTTTTTTGTATTGTAATTAGTAGTATCTCCTTGAGCAACAGCTTTAATCATAGCTTTTTTTATTTTTTCTTTTGTTGAGCTATCTTTAATGTTTGCTGATACCGAAGAAGATAAAAACGATGATATGAAAGCATCTGCTCTGCCTTTAGCACGCTCTTCTTCCTCTTCTTGATAATCTGCATTCATTCCTTCTTCTTTTATGAAAGAAGACATACCATAAGCTAAAATTGCTGGACGACAATTTTCATTAAAAAAGTATTTTATACCCAAATGAGAAAGCAATGCATCATCATCCATAGCATCAGCTATATCATCAGGATTTTTGCATTGTTCTTTTTTATCTGTAGGTTTTGATTGATGTCCTTGTTTTAAATCTCTAGCAAGTTGTAAAGAATTTGGCGTAGTATAAGCTAAAACACCTACTTGATAGCCATCTTCATCATTTACTATAAAAGTTTCATAAGGAATTAATCCTGTAATTTCATCCATGGCAGTTTTTGTAAAACCTTGATTATAAGTGTTTTCAAAAATTTTATCTTCAAGTTCTGCTACAAATTTAGAATCTTGTTTTTCAGGTGGTAGTTTTTGCGCAAATTCAGATATAAGCTTACCTATAAAATCAAAAATTTTATCCGCATCTGCTTGTTTTTCTTGTAATTTTTTTAGTTCTACATCTGCTTTTTTTTGCATTTCTTGATTTAATTTATCATCAGGAATGGTTTTATGAAAATAAGATAAAGTTTCTTTAACAGCAATTATCCCTGCTTTTGATAAAACCATATTAGCTTTAAGCTTTAAAACAGCTTCGGAATAAGCAGTTGCTAAATAATCATAATATTGCGAATCATCAGGTCCTACATCAATAGAAGCTTTTGCAGTATAAACTACAGCTTCAGGATTTTTTCTTTTAAGAGCTTTGCTCGCTTTATTCATAAGATTTGATAAATTCTCTGTTTTAGGTTTTGTAACTGGTGTTTGTTCTGTTTGTTCTGGCTCAATAATCTCTACAGGCTGGGAACCTTGTGCATAAAGTAAACTTGCCATAACTAAAGAGCCGATAAATAATATTTTTTTCATTTCGTATCCTTTTAAAAATCATAAAAAAAGCCCAAGCTAAACACTTGAGCTAAAAATTTTATTCATAAATTAATTTTTATTTTACCAAGTAACTGATTTACTAGAACCGGTTTTATCAATAGTTTGTTCATCTTCCCAATAAACTAAACCTGATGTTAAATCAGTAAGTCTTAACAAGAAAAAGTATTCTACTTGAGTTTTACCATTGCTAAGTTTTACATTATCTTGTCTAATTTTACCCGCAAGAGAAAAATCAGGCGATACCAATGTCCCTTTTTTTGCTATGGTTTTTTGATTAAACTCATCATTATCTCTTAATTCTCTTACATCTTCACTCATGCTATCAAGTGCTCCGCCTGCAGCAACTGCTGAAGTTAGAACAAATTTACCTGATTTTCTTAATGCAGAAGTGATTTTTGCGGTAAGTTTTTCAGTATCGATTCTTTGCGGGGTATCATTCACAACCCTACCAATAGCAATAACCTTTCTTGTACCTGGTTTAATATTTGCAAAAGCAGGATCGCTTAACATACTATTTATCATAGTTTCAGCTGCACTTTCAAAATCTTGTCTATCAAGACCCAAGGTTAAAGCATCCCCTTTTTTCACCTGACTTGCCTTTCCATCTGTATAAGCTGTTTGCGCACAACCACTAAAAAGCAAAGCTCCAATAAGAGCTGTTCCTAAAATTTTTGTTTTTTTCATGATTTATCCTTCCTAAAATGAGATTAATTTTTTGCTTTAATTTCTAATCTAAAATCCTTCGCTCTTATATCAGATGCAAGTTTACGAAGAATCACCTCTTGTCCTGCTGGAATTCTAAGGGCTTGATAGTCCTCATTTAAAACATCTCTTAGCACAAAACCATCTTTATCTAACCAATCCACTTTATAAATTACATCTTTAGCAAAAGTACTGCGTAAAATCACTTCAAATTCTAAATAACCATTGCTATTTATACGCTTTTGAAACTGTTTTACTAAACTTTTTGGTAAATTTGAACCTAAAATTACAGTATTTTGATTTGAATTTATTTGATAACTTGGTGCACAAGCACTAAGTAAAAACATTAAAATAAATAAAATATTTTTTTTCATCTTTTAGCCTTATTTTTCCATGATAGCAACACTTGCGGGTAAATACGGAGCAAAAGAACGCACTATCACAAGAGCATTTTTATTTTTATCCAATGATTTTTGAAACAAAATATTGCCTTGTGGATCTTTGATTTCTAAATTTCCGTCGTTTTCTATTGTTGCTATGGCAATACTTTTTGGTAAACCTCTCCAAGAACGCACATCAGCTTTGTTGGTTGCAGCAGTTGCTACTGCTGTTGCAAGACTTAGCCATCCACCTGTAGAGTCATTATTTGCAACAGCTACATTTAAAGTGGTTTTAATTATAGTTTGAGCTAAGGCTTTAGCAATCATTGCAGGCATATTTATTTTAAATTCAGTAGCGACAATATTGTCTAAATCTACAAAATCATTTGTATTTTGACCATTTATATTTAAATTTGCAAAAGAAGCTTCCCTTTTTTTCAAGGTTTGTAAAGCAATATTTGTGCTAATAATTTTTTTATCCACTATAAAAGGTAAGGTTAAAGCAAATTCATCCTTAACTACACCAAATCCATTTTCATAAACTACAAAAACATATTTTTTAGCTTTTTTGACTTTTATTTTTGTGGCATATTCTTTAAAAATTTTAGCCTCTTTTTTGATAGTTTTGTTTTTTGGATAAATAATAGCTACTTCTCTAAATAAATCTGCAGCTTTTCTATAATCTTTATCCATAAAGAAAAATATTGAAGCAAGATAAGTCGCATAAGGATTTATGAAATTTTTTGTTGTATCAAATTCTTTAAATAAGTTGTCATATTGCTCTTCTATAACTTTTGAATTTTCATTCATATTTTTATCATAATTTTTATCTTCTTTTGCCTTATCTAAATCAGCACGATTTTTTTCAATTTCTTTAGCAAAATATTCTTTTGCCTTATCTTGACGCATTAAAGCACGATTAAACTCAACTCTTGCATTTTCATAATCATCTTCTTCCATATAGTTTAGAGCTTTATATATATTAACCATAATTCTTTCATATAAAGAACCATCATAATCTACTATAGTATCATTAAGCAAGGTTGTACCAACAAATTTAGTTGCTTTAGAGCCTACATTTTCTAAATCCACATCATATTTATAAGATTCTTCCGCAGCATCAAAAAATACATTACTTTTGTTAAAATCACCACAATTTCTAGCAATCAAACCTGCATTTAATCCTGTATAAATGACATCATCATTTTTTTTAATTTTTTCTAAATTTTGATTGAAAAAATCATCACCACAATATTTTTGTGTTAAAGCATTTTCAAATGTTGTATTTTGTTTAACCTGATTAACACAAGCTGTTAAAAAAAGGCAAACAATACCTGAAAAAATCAACCCAACTTTTATCTTCATTAAATTCCTTTCTTAAAGAAAATTAAAAATGAATATTATAGCGTAGTATATACTTAAAAACTAATGAAAAAATTTTAACCCTAGGAGAGAAAAACCTAGGGTTTGATTTAAATAAGCATAGGAGCTAATACAAAGCCTAATGCTACAGCAATTGCAATAGCTAAAACCCCTGGTATAAAGAATGAGTGATTAAATATAAATTTACCAATTCTAGTCGTTCCTGTATCATCCATTTGCACTGCACCTAACAAAGTCGGATAAGTTGGAAGTACAAAAAGTGCTGAAACTGCTGCAAAACAAGCTACAAGCATATAAGAATCATGCGGATTTGCTGCTGAAATTCCTAAAGCAGTGATAATTACAGGTACAATGGCCTTTGCGGTTGCTGCTTGAGAATATAAAAGCATACTTGCAAAGAAAAATGCAACTGCTAACATAGCAGGGGTTTGTTTAACCCAGTCGCCTGCTACTTCTTTAATAGAAGCTTCGTGTCCTGCAACAAAAGTATTTCCAAGCCATGCTACACCAAAAACACAAACACAAGCAGTCATACCGCTTTTAAATACACTAGTGTCAAGAATTTTACCTGGTTCAACTTTACAAAGCCAAGTGATCAAAGTTGCTGCAGTAAGCAAAAAGCTCATAATAGCTGCATCTCTTGGAACCACAACAGGATCAATCCATTTAATATTACTTGAAATTGCGGTTGCATAAAGTACAACTGCCAAAACAGTGATCAAGAAAATCACCACTGAAAGTTTAGCACCTGGTTTATCTTCGCCATGCAAAACAGCTCCTGCATCCTTTACAAGTCCTGCTTTTAATCGTTCTTGATAAACACTATCCTTACTCAAATCCATAGGAGTGATTAAACTCACTATAAAAGCTGCAAGCATACAAGCTACAAAAGTTGTGCTAATCCAAATTCCAATTAAAGTTGGATAATTCCATCCAAGTGGCTCTAAAACGCCGCTCATATAAACCACAGCTGCACTTACAGGAGAAGCAGTGATTCCAATTTGCGAAGAAACAACCATTAATGAAAGTGGAACACTAGGTTTTATGTTTTGAGATTTTGCAACATCAACTACAACAGGCATTAAAGAAAATACTGCATTTCCTGTTCCTGCTAAGATTGTAAGCAACCACCCACAAGCTGGAGCTAAATAATTTATAAATTTAGGGCTTGATCTTAAAATTTTTTCTGTCACCCTTACCATATAATCAAGTCCACCTGCTTGTTGCATAGCAGAAATTGCTGCAATAGCTGCAGCAATAATTAAAATAACATCCCAAGGAATATTACCAGGTTTCATACCTAAAACAAGTCCTAGTATAACTACACCTAATCCTCCAGCATAACCTATAGCAATACCGCCTAGGCGAATACCGATAAAAATCGCCCCAAGAAGGACGATTACTTGCAAAATTATCATTATATCCATATTAAATCCTAAAATGCTATTTTTTAGCTTCCATGTGAGGATTTAGCATATTTGATGGAGTTAAAATTTCATCAATTTGTTCTTTACTTAAAAGCCCTCTTTCAAGCGCAATATCAGCCACTCTTTTTCCAGTGTTCATTGCCTCTTTAGCTATAGAAGCTGAATTTTCATAGCCAATATAAGGATTTAAAGCTGTTACTATACCTACTGAATTATAGACGAAGTCTGAACAAATTTTTTCATTTGCAGTAATACCATCTATACATTTATCAGCTAAAGTATACATTGCTTTTTCTAGCATTACAACAGAATTAAATAAGCTATATGCTACAACTGGTTCAAAAACATTAAGTTGTAATTGTCCACCCTCACAAGCAAAAGTTACAGTTACATCTGCTCCAATAACAAAATAACAAACTTGATTAACTACTTCAGGAATAACAGGATTTACCTTACCTGGCATGATAGAACTACCTGGTTGCATTTTTGGAAGATTAATCTCATTAAGACCACATTTTGGACCACTACTTAAAAGTCTTAAGTCATTACATACTTTAGAAAGTTTTGTTGCAACACGTTTTAAAACACCTGAAATTTGTACATAAGCTCCCGTATCTTGAGTCGCCTCGATTAAATCCTCAGCCACAGTATATTCAAAACCTGTCACTTCTCTTATTTTTCTTTCTACAACCTTCGGATAATCAGGATGAGAATTAATTCCCGTTCCAATAGCAGTTCCACCCAAATTGATCTCTAAAATCAATTTTCTAGCTTCTAATACTCTTTGTATATCTTCACCTATCATTACGGCAAAAGTTTTAAATTCACGACCTAAAGTCATAGGTACAGCATCTTGCAGTTGGGTTCTACCCATTTTAAGAACATCTTTAAATTCTTCAGCTTTTCTCTCATAAGCTTTTTTTAGATGTTCCATAGCTTTTGCCAAATCGCTTAAATAATCATGCAAGGCAAGGTGTAAAGCTGTAGGATAAGCATCATTAGTACTTTGACTTAAATTAACATGATCATTTGGATGAAGATATTGGTATTCACCTTTTTTATGACCCATAAGTTCAAGTCCTATGTTTGCTATAACTTCATTAGCATTCATATTTGTACTTGTTCCAGCACCTCCTTGGATCATATCTACTACAAATTGATCATAATACCCGCCTTCTAAAATTTTATCGCACGCTTTAATAATCGCATCTTGGATATTTTTATCCAAAAGACCTAATTCATGATTTGCCATAGCTGCAGCTTTTTTTACTCTAGCCAAAGCTCTAACAAAGCGAGGAAAATCTTTTAATCTATCATGAGAAATATCAAAATTTTCAACAGCTCTAAAAGTTTGCACTCCATAATAAACCTCATCAGAGATTTCTAATTCCCCAATAAAATCATGTTCTTTTCTTGTTCCCATTTTGAACCTTTCATAAAAGTATTTTAATTTAAAATCAAAAATTTTTGATTTAAATCATAAAATAATGATATTGCATTTTTAGTTAATAATTGGTTAATAAGAAAACTACTTTCAAATACAATAAATTAAGTATTTTTATATCCTATTATGTCTTTATATTTAATTTTTATTAATATAAAAAATTTTATTTACTTTAAAAAAAATTAATATATTTTTGCAAGCTTTTTTGTTAGAATAAAATTTTTAATAATTTAAATAATTAGGGATAATATGGAAGAAATTACAATAAACATAGATAAGATTAAAATAAATGATGACTGGAAAGAATTTTTAAGAGACGAATTTCAAAAAAAATATTTTCTAGAAATCAAAAAACAATACCTAAATGCGATTAATCAAAATATAATTATTTATCCACCTGCAAATTTAATCTTTAATGCTTTTAATTTATGTCCTTTAAAAGAAATTAAAATTATTATCCTAGGACAAGATCCTTATCATCAACCAAATCAAGCAATGGGGCTTAGTTTTTCGGTTCCAAAAAATGTAAAAATCCCACCAAGTCTTAATAATATTTTTAAAGAATTGCAAAATGATTTAAACATCACTCCAGCAAAAAGCGGAGATTTAAGCTCTTGGGCAAAACAAGGAGTTTTGCTCTTAAATTCTATTCTTAGCGTTGAAGCAAATAAAGCAGCTAGTCATAGTTCGTGGGGTTGGCAAGAATTTAGTGATGCTATAATACATAAATTAAGCAATGAAAAATCAGGACTTGTTTTTATGCTTTGGGGAAATTACGCAAAAAGCAAGGAGATTTTGATTGATAATACTAAGCATTTGATTTTAAAAGCAGCCCACCCAAGCCCTTTAGCTAGAACAGGATTTTTAGGTTGTAAGCATTTTTCAAAGGCTAATGAATTTTTAAAAAAAGTTGGTAAAATTCCTATAGATTGGAAAATAGTTTAAAAAATTATTTTAAATTTTAATAAAAATATTAAAATATATTTATTTATTTAAAAATAAATCATATTTCTATGAAATATATTGTAATAAAATAACTCAAAAATTAATTCTTAAGGAGAAAAATGAAAACCATTGGTATTATAGGCGGAATGAGTTTTGAAAGCACTATTACTTATTATAAAACAATAAATCAAGCTATAAATGATAAATTAAAATCTTTAAATTCTGCAAAAATTTTACTTTACAGTGTTAATTTTGAAGAAATAGAAAATTTACAAAGCCAAGATAAATGGCAAGAAGCTGCACAAATTTTGACTCAATGTGCTAAAAAATTAGAACTTGCAGGGGCTAGTTTTATAATAATTGCAACTAATACTATGCATAAGGTTTTTGATGAAATTCAACAAAATATAAATATCCCTATTTTGCATATTGCAAAAAGCTCTGCTAAGGCTTTAAAACAAGAAAACATACAAAAAATTGGTTTATTGGGTACTAAATACACAATGACTCAGGATTTTTATAAAAAAATGCTGATTGAAGAAAATATTAGCGTTATTACTCCTAGTGATGAAGATATAAAAATCGTTAATGATATTATTTTTAATGAGCTTTGCAAAGGTAAAATCAAGCAAGATTCTAAAGAAAAATATTTAAATATTATAAATAAACTACAAGAAAAAGGGGCAAAGGGAGTGCTTTTAGCTTGCACTGAAATTGGTTTATTAATATCCAAAAATGATACAAATATTAAAATTTTTGACACAAGCCTTATTCACGCCCTTGATGCTGCTAATGAAGCTTTAAAAGATTTATGATTAAAAGATGCCCAAAAATGGGCAAATTGCAATATTTTGAAAAGATTTATACTTATATCGGTTTAAATCTTATCTTGCTTTATAGTTTGCTATCTTTTTCTAATTGATTGATATTTAGCATTATAAATTTATAGCTTAGATAAATTACTAAAGGCCAAGCCAATAAAAACAAAGCATGTAACATTTTTTCTCCTTAATATGCGTGATCATCGTTTGCGATTTCTTCGCGTGTGATTTTTACTTTATCCATTGCATTCCAAACATAGATAATATAAGCTAAAACAAAAGGTACAAGTAAAGATACATAAGCCATGACGCTTAGAGTATAATAGCTTGAACTTGCATTTTTTAAAGTTAAAGAACTTTGCAAATCACTTAAAGATGGGTAAAAAGCACTTTGACCTAAACCAATGCTTGATAATAAAGCAAAAACTGTTAAAACCGTTCCAAGTCCTAGGGTAAAAATAGCTTTAGAGCAACCTTTTGCTCCTTGAACCATACCTAAAAGCACTAAAATCACACCAATAACAAGCAAAACAGCAAAAATCATTTGATTTAAGAAATTATATAAATATAAATTCGCACTCATGCTTACAACTCCATTTGCATCTACACTAAAACCATCTTTTAAGAAAATCCACACTAAAAAACCTAAGAAAAAAGGTAAAAATAAAATACTATTAATCATGAGTTTTTTCATAACTCTTATTTTGATATTCTCATCATTGATATTGTTCATAAAATACGCTGCGCCTAAAAGCCTTGCTAAAAATACTAAAGCTAAGCCTAAGAGATAATTAAAAGGATTAAGTAAAAGTTCTAAGCCGTGCAAAGGATTTTGCCAAGAAACAAAATTATGCTCATTTAAGATAAATTCAGAACCGCTAAAAAAACTACTTACTGCAACTCCGATTAAAAACACACCTAAATAACCATTGATTTTAAGAAAAATTTCATAGGTTTTAGAGCCATAAACATTATTTTCTTTTTTGCGATATTCATAAGCCACAGCCTGTAAAATAAAACAAAATAAAATACAAAGCCAAGCCCAATAAGCTCCGCCAAAACTTGTACTATAAAAAAGTGGAAAAGCTGCAAAAGCTGCTCCGCCAAAAAGTACGAGAGTTGTAAAACCAAGCTCCCATTTACGCCCTAAAGAATTGACTAGCATGGTTTTTTCAAGCTCATCCTTGCTAAGCTCATCGATTAAAGTCTGTCCACCTTGGACAAAAAACATAAAAACTAAAAGTCCGCCGAGCAAACTTAAAATCAACCACCAATAAATTTGCAAACCTTCAAGTTCTAAACCAAAAAACATTATTTTTCTCCTTTGCCCATAAGTGGAGTATGTCCTGCATGTGCATCAAAACCTTTTTTAATCTGAGTAAGTATGATTTTAACTTCTGCAATCAATAAAGCTGTAAAAAGTACTGCAAAAATCCAAAATGAAATTTGAACGTTGATTTTTCCAAGTTGCGTTGCTGCGATATGTACGGGAAGTAAGTCTTGAATTGCCCAAGGTTGTCTGCCTACTTCAGCAACAATCCAGCCTGCTTCAGCGGCGATATAACCTAATGGAATGGATAACAAACACACCCAAAGTACTTTTCTAAATTTCTCAATATCATTTGCCATGGTAAGATAAAGCGTAACGATGAAAAGTAAAAAGAAAAAACTTCCTAAAGCAACCATGATATGAAAGCTATAAAAAGTTAAAGCCACAGGTGGAATAGTATCGCTTGGTTTTTCTAAATATCCATAACCAAAATCTTTAAAATGAGTTTCTAAAATGGATTTGTGATTTGCCATAGCTATTGTATCATTGTTTTCTTTAGCAAGTTTATAGTCTTTTAGAGCTTGTATAGCGATTTTTCCTCTATCGATACGATTTTGCATAGGTTCTATACCTTTGCTTTCATTTCCATAGATCAAATCTTCAATTCCTGGAACAAAAGAATTTGGATCACGGTTTCCTAATATAGAAAGAGCGTAAGGTATAGTAATGTCAAATAAAAACACACTTTCGTTATTATCTATGGTTTTTTTAGGATTTAAAATTCCAAAAGGTACAAGTCCTGCACGATGTTCACCTTGATAAACCCCTTCCATAGCTGCAAGTTTCATAGGTTGAGTTTGAGTTACACGGTAAGCGCTTTCATCTCCGCTGAAAAATAAAAAGATTGAACAAACCAAACCAAAACTAGCTCCTACAACTAAGCTTTTTTTAGCCTCGATAATATGGCGTCCTTTTAACATAAACCAAGCTGAAATTCCCATTACAAATAAAGCTGAAATCACATAACCACTGCCTATGGTATGTAAAAATTTTGAAATAGCTACAGGAGAAAGTGCTACTTCAAAAAAGCTTTGCATTTCATTTCTTGCTGTGTCAGGGTTAAAGCTCATTCCTACAGGATATTGCATCCAACCATTTGCCACTAAAATCCAAAAAGCAGAAAGATTACTTCCTATAGCCACACACCAAGTTGAAAGTAAGTGAAAACCCTTGCTTACTTTATCCCAGCCAAAAAACATAACTGCAAAAAAAGTAGCCTCTAAAAAAAATGCCATAATACCTTCAACCGCCAAAGGTGCACCAAAAATATCACCCACAAACCAGCTATAATTTGCCCAGTTTGTTCCAAATTCAAATTCCATTATAATGCCTGTAGCTACACCGATAGCAAAATTTATAGCAAATAATGAAAGCCAAAATTTGGTGATTTTTTTCCATCTTTCATTTTTAGTTTTTACATAGATGGTTTCCATGATAGCGATCATAAAAGATAAGCCTAAGGTTAAAGGCACAAACAAAAAATGATAAAGTGCAGTTAAAGCAAACTGCGCTCTTGACCAATCAACGCTACTAAGTTCGTTCATTTATTTTCCTTCGAGTGTAAGATTTTTGAGTACAAAAGTGCTTTTTTCTTTGTCGCTTTTAAAAATAGAATTAAAATTTACATCAAAAACAAAAAGTTTTAAAATCACAAACATAACAAAAAGTTTGATAAAAATAATTTTCCAAAGGGTCTTTCCAAGAGTTAAATTTTTAAAACCTTCTTTGTAAAAATTAAAAATTTGAGAGATGCTAAAATATAAGTGTTTAAGATACATGTAAATTCTACCTTTAAAAACAACAAAATAAAACATTTTTAAAAAGCGGAAAATTATAATGAAATTTATGTTATTATTTTCTTAAAAATTTAAATACATATCAAGGTTTTTAATGCAAAAAATTATAGTTTTTATTTTATGTTGTTTTATGACTTTTTTTCTTTATGCATGTTCTTCTAAATTTGAAAATGTAAATCCTTTGGGGCGTTCATTTGGAGAATTTGAAGATACTGATCCTTTAAAACTAGGACTTGAACCTACTTTTCCTACCAATCAAGAAATTCCAAGTTTAATTAGCGGTGCTGATTTAGTACCTATTACTCCTATTACCCCACCTTTAACTAGAACAAGCAATAGTGTCAACAATAATGCAGTAAATGGGATCAATCCTCGCTTTAAAGACGAAGCTTTTAATGATGTTTTAATTTTTGAAAATCGCCCTGCGGTTTCTGATTTTTTAACCATTTTAGGCCCTAGCGGAGCAGCTTTAACGGTTTGGGCTTTAGCACAAGGAAATTGGATTTGGGGCTATACTTTAATCGATAGTAAAGGATTTGGCGATGCTAGAGTTTGGTAACTTTTGCTTTATCCTAATGATTTTGCAATGATTAAAAATACCAAAACCAATACTTGTCTTAATGCTTATGGTAATGGAATTGTCCATTATCCTTGCGATGCAAGCAATCACGCACAAATGTGGAAACTTATCCCTATGAGCAATACAGCGGTTCAAATTAAAAATTTAGGAAATGGAAAATGCATACAAGCACCTATTACAAATCTTTATGGTGATTTTCACAAGGTTTTTAAAATTTTTACCGTAGAGTGTGCAAAAAAAGATAATTTTGATCAACAATGGTTTTTAACTACTCCGCCTTTTACTGCAAAACCTTTATATCGCCAAGGAGAGGTACGATGAAAAAAATTATATGTTTATTTTTATCTTTTAACCTTGCTTTTGCAAATTTAGAAAATTTTAATGTTGGCACTTGGAATTTGCAAGGCTCATCCGCAGCCACAGAAAGCAAATGGAGTGTTAGCGTAAGACAACTTGTAAGTGGAGCAAACCCCTTAGATATCTTAATGATACAAGAAGCAGGAACTTTACCAAGAACAGCCACTCCAACAGGACGCCATGTGCAACAAGGTGGAACACCTATTGATGAATATGAGTGGAATTTAGGAACTCTTTCAAGGCCTGATAGGGTTTTTATTTATTATTCTCGCGTTGATGTAGGAGCTAATCGTGTAAATTTAGCTATAGTTTCAAGAATGCAAGCTGAAGAAGTGATTGTTTTACCTCCACCTACTACAGTTTCAAGACCCATTATAGGAATTCGCAATGGAAATGATGCTTTTTTCAATATCCATGCTTTAGCTAATGGAGGAACAGATGTAGGAGCAATTATCACAGCTGTAGATGCACATTTTGCAAATATGCCTCAAGTTAACTGGATGATAGCAGGGGATTTTAACCGTGATCCTTCTACTATAACAAGTACAGTGGATAGAGAATTAGCAAATAGAATTAGAGTGGTTTTTCCAACTAGCGCAACTCAAGCAAGCGGAGGGACTCTTGATTATGCAATTACAGGAAATTCAAATAGACAACAAACCTATACTCCACCGCTTTTAGCTGCAATTTTAATGCTTGCAAGTTTAAGATCTCATATAGTTTCAGATCATTTTCCAGTAAATTTTAGAAAATTTTAGGACATTTAATATGAAAAAAATTATTACTTTGTTTTTTATGTTTATAACTTTAGCCTTTGCAACTCCTACTGGAGATTTGAAAGATTTTACCGAAATGGTTTCTATAAGAAGCTTAGAAACGGGAATTTTTTTAAGCGCCTTTAGGGATACCTCAAAAGATCCTATTGATCAAAATTGGAATATTAAAGAAATTGTTTTAAGCGATGAGTTAAAACAAAAAGATAAATTAGCTGATGAACTTCCTTTTGGTTATGTGCAATTTACAAATCCAAAAGAAAGCGATCTTTGTTTAGCCATCTTAGAAGATGGAACCTTTGGAGCAAAATCTTGTCAAGATGATCTAAAAGATGGTAAATTAGAAACTGTATTTTCTATAATGCCAACAACAACTTCAGCTGTGCAAATTCGTTCTTTAGTTTTGGAATCTGATGAATGTATAGTAACTTTTTTTAATCCAAATATTCCTATACAAAAACGCTTTGGAATAGCCCCTTGCACCCTAGATCCTAATTTTTTTGTGAAGTAAATGAACTAATGATTATAACCCCACCTTTAACAGCTGCTACCCCTTTAGAATAAGATTTTTATCTTGTTCTATTTTTATATTTATTTAATATTTATGATATTACTAAAATACACAAAATAATTAATAACAATACAATGTAATTTACTTTACTCTATAATTTTTTTATTTTAATTTAATTTTTTGTTACAATAAATTTATACATAATAATTATCAAGGAGGAAAAATTGGAACAAATTTTAACATGGCAACAAATTTATGACCCTTTTTCAAACATTTGGCTAAGTGCTTTAGTGGCATTTTTACCTATACTATGTTTTTTAGTTTGTTTGGTTGTTTTAAAACTTAAAGGCTATCAAGCAGGTTTTTTAACTGTTATACTTGCTACTTTAGTAGCTTTATTTGCCTATAAAATGCCTTGGAATTTAGTGGGTGCAAGTTTTATTCAAGGCTTTACAAATGGTATGTGGCCTATAGCTTGGATTATCATCGCGGCAATCTTTCTTTACAAACTTTCTATCAAGTCAGGTTCTTTTGAAATCATTAAAAAAAGCGTGATGAGCATTACTCCAGATCATAGAATTCAAGTGATTTTAATAGGTTTTTGTTTTGGTTCATTTTTAGAGGGTGCTATAGGTTTTGGTGGCCCTGTGGCTATAACCGCTGCACTTTTAGTAGGACTTGGCTTGCGTCCTTTACAAGCTGCAGGGCTTTGTCTTATCGCAAATACCGCTCCTGTTGCTTTTGGTGCGGTGGGAATTCCTATTATTGCTATGGCAAATCTTGTCGGCATAGAACAGCATTCAGTTTCTGCCATGGTAGGTAGAATGCTAGTTCCTTTAAGCCTTACTATACCTTTTTTCATAGTTTTTTTAATGGATGGATTTAAAGGTATTAAAGAAACTTTTCCAGCTATTTTAGTTGCGGCGCTAAGTTTTACAACTACTCAATTTTTAAGCTCAAATCACCTAGGAGCGGAATTACCTGATATTATTTCAGCTGTGGTTTCTTTAGCAGTTACGACTGTATTTTTGAAATTTTGGAAACCAAAAAATATTTTTAGATTTGACAATGAAAGCAATTTCACTCAAGATAACACCTTAAGTTTTAATCAAATTTTAAAAGCTTGGTCACCTTTTATTTTACTCATTGTTTGTATTATCATTTGGACACAACCTTGGTTTAAAGCTCTCTTTGATAAGGACGGAATTTTAAGCTATACAAGTATTACTTTACAATTTAGCAATATCACAGCTGGAATTTTAAGCCCTTCTATCACAGGCATAGGAGAAGCTAAGCCTTTATCTTTGGCCTTGAGCGTAGATTTAATCAATGGAAAAACCGTAGCTCAAGCAGGAACAGCGATTTTACTTGCCGCTTTTCTAACTATAGCTATTTTAAAAATCAAAGCCGAAGATGCTGCAGAATGCTTTTGGGTTACCTTAAAAGAAATGGCTATACCTTGTATCACCATAGGTTTGGTTGTGGCCTTTGCTTTTATCTCTAAAAATAGTGGTATGAGCACTACTTTAGGACTTGCTTTTGCACACACAGGTGATGCTTTTTCTTTCTTTTCACCAATCATTGGCTGGATAGGGGTATTTTTAACAGGCTCTGATACAAGTGCTAATTTACTTTTTGGAACCTTGCAACAAGTAAGCGCTCAAAAACTAGGTATTAGCGAAGCTTTATTTTTAGCAGCTAATTCAGTAGGTGGGGTTGTTGGAAAGATGATCAGTCCACAAAGCATTGCTATAGCTTGTGCAGCGGTTGGACTTGTGGGAAAAGAATCTGATCTTTTCAAATTCACATTAAAATATTCTGTAGCTTTTATTATTTTAATAGGAATTTGGACTTGCATTATAGCTTTTTTCTTACAAGGAATCATCCCTGAAGTTATAGTGAAATAATTAAAAAAATTTAAGTTTTATTTCAACAAATATTCGTTTTTAGAATATTTGTTAGAAATTTTACTTTGCTTTTATTTTTACAGGATTAGAATATTTATCCTAAATTATCCTAAAAGGAGAAAAATGATGAAAAAAGTGTATTTTTACGCCACATGCTTAGGAAGTGCCGCTATGCAACAAAGCGTTTTAAATGCGATAAAACTTTTAAGGCGTGAGGGTATTGAAGTGATTTTCAAAAAAAATCAAACCTGTTGCGCCCAACCTTCTTTTAACTCAGGTTATTTCGATGAAAGTCGTGAGATCGCTTTATATAATGTAGATTTATTTGATAAAGATTATCCCATCGTTGTACCCAGTGGTTCTTGTGCGGGTATGATGAGTCATGACTATAAAGAGCTTTTTAAAAACAGACCTGAATTTTCCAAAATAAAAACTTTTAGCTCTAGAGTGATAGAACTTTCACAATACCTTGATGAAGTTTTAAAAGTAGATTATGAAGATAAAGGTGCACCTATAAAAGTAACTTGGCATTCTAATTGCCATGCTTTAAGAGTGCAAAAAAGCATACAAGCGAGTAAAAATCTTATCAAAAAACTAAAAAACGTAGAATTAGCAGAACTTCAATACGAAGAAGAATGCTGTGGTTTTGGAGGAACCTTTTCAGTAAAAGAGCCTGAAATTTCAAATGCTATGGTAAGAAGCAAAATCAAAGATATACAAAATAGCGGTGCAAAATATCTCATCAGTGGTGATGGAGGTTGTCTTTTAAATATAGATGGCACAATGAAAAGAATGGGTTTGGATATAAAAGGCATACATTTATATGACTTTTTACTTAAACGCTTAGAAGGAGAGAGACTATGAGTCAAAAAATTCCTCACGAACAAATCGTTCAAATTAAACTCAATGACAAACAAATGCAAGAAAATTTAATGACTGCCATGCATACTTTGCAAAAAAATAGACTCAATGTTATTGATGCTAGATTTAAAGACTGGCAGGGTTTAAGAGCTAAAGCTAAGCAAGCTAAAAATAATGCCTTAATGAGCTTAGAAGAAAGACTTTTAGAATTTGAAAAAAATGCTACAAAAAATGGCATTAAGGTGCATTGGGCAAGTAGTGATGAAGATGCCTGTGAAATCGTCTATGAAATCATGAAAGAAAAAAATATCACCAAGCTTTTAAAAGGCAAGTCTATGGCAAGTGAAGAAATAGGCCTAAATCACTACCTAGAAAAAAAAGGTTTAAAAGCTATAGAAACCGATCTTGGAGAGCTTATTTTACAGCTTAATGAAGAACCCCCTTTACACATAGTTGTACCTGCCATACATAGAAACCGCCATGAAATCGGAGAAATTTTCAAAGAAAAATTAGGAGCAAATTTAGAAAACGATGAACCCGAAAGTTTAAATGCGGTGGCTAGAGAATATTTAAGAAAAGATTTTGAAGGCTTAAAACTTGGACTTAGTGGGGTCAATTTTGCCATGTCAAGAGAAGGAGCTTTTTGGCTTATAGAAAATGAAGGAAATGGTAGAATGTGCACTACAGCACCTGATATTCATATCGCACTTTGTGGTATAGAAAAAGTCATGGAAAGCTTTGAAGATGCGGCTACTATGGTTTCTTTACTTACTCCTTCAGCCACAGGACAATTTATACCAACTTATAACAATATCATTACAGGCCCTAGAAAAAATGGAGATTTAGATGGTCCTAAAGAAGTACATGTGATTTTATTTGATCACAATCGCTCTAAAATGTTAGCTCATGAGGATTATTATGAGGCTTTGCGTTGTATTCGATGCGGGGCTTGTATGAATTTTTGCCCTGTTTATGATCAAATCGGCGGACATGCTTATCAAACCACTTATCCAGGACCTATAGGAGAAGTAATCAGTCCTAATATTTTTGGTATAGATCATACAGGAGATATTTTGAATTTCTGTTCACTTTGTGGGCGTTGTTCTGAAGTTTGTCCAGTGCAAATTCCTTTGGCTGATCTTATTCGCAAATTAAGATGTGATAAAATAGGGCAAGGTAAAAATCCACCTTTAGGAGCAAATAATGTTCATCACAATGCCCTAGAAGCCTTTACTTTTAAACAATTTAAAAATATCGCAACCAATGGCGATAAATGGCGTTTTTCACTTTCAAAAGCACATTATTTCAACTGGACGGTACAAAATTTCGCAAGCATTTTGCCTGTGATTAAAAAATGGTACGCTTTTAAAGAATTACCTCAAATTAAAATGGATCTTTATAAAGAAGTGCAAAAACTAGAAGGAGTAAGCTATGAGTAAAATCGATGAAATTTCAAGCAAAAGCAAAGCAAATATTTTAGAACATCTTAAAAAAGCTTACAAAGAAACAACTTTCACACGCATTGAAAGTATAGATCCTGTAGAACATATCCAGACAACCCAAGATATGCTTACAGAAATGAAGCAAAAAATGAGCGATAACAAATACATCGTTGAAAATGCTACAAAAGATACCTTAGAAGAAAAAATCAATGAAATTGTCGCAAAATATGGCTTTAAAAGTATGATTTATGGAGCGGATTTAAATTTAAATTTAGAACAAATCAAAGCAGAAAAAAAGATTTGCTTTGATAAAGAAATCGAAAATTTAAGATCTGAAGTTTTTCATAGTGATTTTTCCATCATTCACGCAAGAGCAGGGGTAAGCTCTCACGGAGTTGCACTTATACCTTCAAGTAAAACCCAACCTAGAATGCTAAGCCTTGCACCTAAACTTTGCATAGTATTGCTTAAAAAAGAAAATGTTGTTAAAAGTCTTAGCGAAGCTTTAAATTTAGTAAAAAAAGAAAATGAAATTTTACCTACTAATATCTTATTTATAGCAGGGCCTTCAAGAACAGCAGATATAGAACTTATCACTGTTTTTGGTGTTCATGGACCACAAATTGCACATATTATTATTTACTGATTCTATACTAGAATCAGTAAGTCTTAATTTTTAATATTAATTATATATATTTTTTATATTATATAAATATAAATAAAATAAATAATTTCTAATTAATAATATTTTAATAAAATATTATGTAATATTTCACTCAAATATATTAAATTAATTTTAAATACAAAAATTAAAGAAGGTGCTTTTAGATAAAACTAATTCCGACTTGGAATGAAAAATACAGTATTCATGACACAATGATTGACATTCAACACCAAAAACTTTTTGAACTTGCAAGCAAGGTTGAAAGTGCTGTTTATAAATTTGTAAAACGAGAAGAACTCAAAGAAATTTTAACAGAACTTTTTAACTACATGAAAGAACATTTTAACAATGAAGAACAATACATGCAAGAAATTCATTATCCTTATTTAAATGAACACAAAATCATGCATAAAAATATCATTCATGATATGTCTTATCTTATACAAAACATAAAAACCACTAATGATTTAAAAGAAAAACTTTATACTATAATATCAGAGTGGCTTTTAGAACATATATTACATCATGATGTTATGATAGGAAATTGGCTTTCGGATCAAATTTTAAGCAAACAAGAAGAAGAGCTTGAAAAAATCAATGAAGAAATATTATACGAAAACACTCCAACAACTCCTACCGCCAAACAGGTAAAACATAAAGAATATGAATTTATCTATTCTTGCCCCTGCAGAACAAATCACATACTTTCATATACAGAACACCTTGACATTCTCTGTCATAAAAAACAATTAAGATGTAAAAAATGTCAAAAAAATTTATTCTACGTTAAAAGTGAGTTAAAGGATTAAAAATGTTTCCAAAATGGGATGATAGCTATAGCGTTCATAATGCAAAAATAGATGAACAGCACAAAAAACTTTTTGAACTTGCAGGTAAAGTAGAGTTTATGTTTGATAAACCTGTTTACAAGGATGATGTAAAAGCTTTATTGGCTGAATTTTTTAACTACATGAAAGATCATTTTAATGATGAAGAAAAATATATGAAACTTATAGGATATCCTGATTTAGAAGAACATAAAAGAATTCATAAAGAAATCATTCAATCCATGATAGATCTTATTAAAAACATAAAATCTACTAACGATTTAAAAGAAAAGCTTTATACAGTTTCTAAAAAATGGCTTTTAGAACATATACTTTATGAAGATATGAAGGTTGAACAATACAGAAGATCTTCTTTGGCTTCTGAAGATGATGGAGAAGTAAGCTTTGAAGAAGTTAAAGAAGAAAAAGATGATGAAAATGCAGTTTATCTTTACACATGTGAATGCGTAGGACAAATGCATGATGTACCTTTTGGAATTCATCAAAAAATTCAACTTAAGGGTGTAAAATTTAAATGTAAAAAATGTAAAGAAGCCATACAGTTTTATAAAAAATATTCAGAAAATTTCTAATTAACTATTTATGCGTTAAAATAATAAATAAAGCATAAGTTAGACAAAGAAGGAAATTTAATGGATAAAAAAATAAAATATTTTATTTTGGATAAATTTGACTATTCCTATCCTATACTAACCAAAGATACAAAATGCTCATTTTGTGAAAATTTTTTCCCGATAGAATATAGCTCAAACTTAAAAACAATAGAAAAAGAATGTCCATTTTGCAATAATAAAATGGACATTAAACTAAAGACTAAGCCTTAGTTTTACTTACAATATTAATAATATTTGAGGCTACTTCATCAGCAAGTTCTAAATGAGAAGTAAAGCCTACACAAGAACAATTAATCTCGCCTAAAACATATTTATCATTGCCCTTTTCATCAATATCTAAAATAAAATCAGCCGTCCAAATCAATGGTAAGTCGTAATTGCCTAATTTTTCCCTTACCTTAGGAAGCTCGCCTAAAAACATATCCACCAAAGTTTTCCAATCTTCTGGCTTATCATAGCGATATTTTGCCCCACTAAAAAGCGTAGCAGAAAAAGCATCGGCATCTTCGGCTGGTTTTTTATGCACTACATTTACAGGGGTGTTATAAAGCATTAAAAGTCTGATTTCACCTTCTTTAATGCGCGGTAAAAAAGTCATATCCACAAGCATACCATTATCACCTATAATATATTGCTCGCAAAAATCCATAAATTCCCCAAGCTCTCTATGTTCTACATGATTATCCTTAGCTTCTGTACATTTGATTTTTGTGTTTAAAGGCAAACTACCTCCACTAACATTACCCTCTACACTCACACGCCAAATTCCCTCTCCTGTAGAGCCACGATTTTGTTTTAAAACCCTTTCACCTTTAGCCAAACTTTTTGGAAAATTTTCTTTAAAAGTCTTAATATCATAGTAAGCATAAGTATCGCTTGGAACAAGATCAGTGTCTGCTAATTTTGTAAGTGCATCTTTAGCGCCATAACCTATCATAGCATCAGGATGAGGCATACCTACAAGCTTGTCGGCACAAAGTTTTCTTAACATATCAAAATACTCATTTTCTTCTTTAAGATTACCAGGATTGATGCGAGAAACATAACCATCAAAATTTTCTTTTACATATTTGTAAATTTCATCTTTTTTACCCACTTCAAAAAAAATCACCTCAGCATTCCAACCCTTAGCTTTTAAGGCATTTACCATAGGCATGGTATCTTTTCTATAACCATCTTCACCTTTATCACTCCCACCTTTAACTTCGAAAAAAACAATATTTTTTTTCATTATTTTTACTCCTTATCTAAGATATAAATAATTATTGCGTAAACATATTGCAAAAATTAAATAAAAATATTTATATATTTTATCTAGCATTTATAAAACTGCTATTAGTCTTATAAGCGATTTCAATTAAGCTTTTACTTATCAAGCTTGATGCTTGTCCTTCTAGGCGGTTAAGAAATTTATCAATCTTATCTTCTTCTTTCCAAACAGGATTTGAAACATTAGCAAGTTTTTCAAGCTCCTTTTTAGCATTTTCATAATTACTAAGCTCATCTATAAGACCAAGCTCCTTAGCCTTGGCAGCTAAAAACACTCTTGCATTTGCCCATTGATCTTTTTTGTTAAGATCTAATGCTCTTTCCTTGGCAACAAAACCTGTAAAAAGATCATAACTTTGATCAATTAAACCCTGTAAAAAATTTCTTTCATTCTCATTCCAAGCTCTTGCAAAAGTTCCAGCACTTTTAAATTCACCCGCTTGAATAGTTTGTTCTTTAATACCAAGTTTATTAGCCAATCCACTTAAATCAGCTCCTTGCATAATCACACCAATAGAGCCTATAAAGCTTGCCGGATTGGCTAAAATTTTATTTGCTCCAACTCCTGCTAAATAACTTCCACTTGCCATAGTTCCACTTGCATAAACAAGCACAGGCTTTTTAATTTTTAAATCCTTTATAGCTAGAGCTAGTTCCATACTAGGAGCAAAAGCTCCACCAGGAGAGTCTATAACAAAAAGCACTCCTTTAATATTGCTATCATTTTTAGCATTGATAATTTTTTCCAAAACCGCAGAGCTGTCAAAAATTTCACCCTTTAAATCAATGCGTTCTAAATTTGCAAGATTAGAGCTTGAATTTGCACTAGGCATTAAAATCCATATAATAATCAACAATAAAACAAAGGTTTTAAAATAAGTATTGATAAATTTTATACCGCATCCTAAAGCCTTAAAAAATGATTTTAAAATTTGCATTCTTTTCCTTTTATAAATAATTTATCTACTTCCTTAGCATTTAAAATAAACTGCAAAGGAGCTTGCTTTTTATCACATTCTCCTAGCTCAAATACGTTAAAATCAGCAATTTTACCTTTTTTAAGCTCTCCTAAATTTAAATTTAAAGCCCTTGCAGGATAAAGCGTTGCCATTTGCAAAAGTTTAGAGGCTAACTCTAATAAATCAAAATTCTTATGTATAAGCAAATTTACACGCATTTCATCTAGCAAGGACAATGAAATATTTGAGCTAAGTCCATCGGTTCCTAAATGGATATTTAATCCACTTTTTAAAGCCGTTTTTAAATCTAAGCTTTTTTGACTTAAAAGGCGATTTGAAAATGCACAATGTGTAATAGAATGTAAATTTTTATCCAACCATTCATATTCTTTTAGATAAACACAATGCGTAAAAAGAGTCCTTACTCCTTTAAAGAGTTTAGCAAAATCCTTTGGTGCATAAAGAGGCTTAGGATGAAGTGTGAAATTTTCAAGCCATTTTTTAAACCCCCCTTTAAACTCTCTAAGCCAGATATTTTCAGCCTTACTTTCTAAAAAATGCGTACTAACTAGTAAATTTTGCTTTTTAGCTAAATCAAGAGCAAAATGAGCCAAACTAGGATGAGTTGAATAAGGAGAATGAATCGAAATTGCTGGGATAAAAAAATCATTTTTAAATTTCAAAGAATTTTCAAATCTTTTTAAAAATTCTTGTTTTTTATCTTCAACTTGATTTTCATTTGTACCCAAAATTTCATTAAAAAATACTATACGCATACCCTTTTGACTAGCCTTTAAACAAGGATCTAAATCACTCCCAAAACTTGAAATTTCACCTATAGTGCCTATACCGCTTTTTTGCATTTTTTTAATGCTTTGAAGTATTAATTCTTCTTTGGCCTGTGCATTTAACATAGAACGAGAATTTATAACACTTTTAAGCCAAATTAAAAATTCTCCAAAATGTAAAGTTGTTGAATTTGCACTAAATTCTAAGTGTGTGTGAGGATTTATAAAAGCAGGTAAAATAACCGAATTTTTAGGTGTTTTGATGATTTTAGCCTTGGGATATTTTTTTCTTAAATTATCCAATTCACCCAATTCTAAAATTTTATCTTCAAAAACAAAGGCTTGATTTTCTAGTATCGTAAAATCTTCATCACATAAAAAAAGATATCTTGCAGCAGCTATAAACACGATTTTCCTTTCAAAAATTACATTGTAGCAAAAATTTATTTTTAAAATGTTATAATAAAAGGTTAAAAAATAAATTTTTAAGGTTAAATCCATGAAAATAATGATTATCCAAGGCCCAAATGTTAATATGCTTGGCGTAAGAGAAGTGGGAATTTATGGTGCTATGAAAATGGAAGAAATTCATGAGCAAATGAAACTTGCAGCATCGCAAAACAATGTAGAACTTGACTTTTTCCAAAGTAATTTTGAAGGTGAAATCGTAGATAAAATTCAAGAATGCCTTGGAACAGTTGATGGAATTATTATCAATGCAGCAGGTTATACTCATACTTCAGTAGCTATTCGCGATGCTATTGCAGCAGTAGCTTTGCCTACAATTGAAGTACATATTAGCAATGTTTATCGTAGAGAAGAATTTCGTCAAAAAAGTCTTATAGCACCTGTATGTTCTGGAACTATTGTTGGTTTTGGTCCTTTTGGCTATCACTTGGCTTTAATGGGTATAATTCAAATTTGCGAACAAATAAAAAATTTGCGTGCGATGCAACAAGCACAACAAACGAATAAATAATAATGCTAAAAATTCAAGGAGTAAAACACTTTGAAAAAAGTCGTTTTTTTCCTTTTTTTAGTCAAAATATACGATCTTTTAAATATTTAGCTCTTATAGGCTTAGGAAGCAATATAGAGCCCGAAAAAAAAAGATTTGATATGCTTTTTCGAGTAATGATGGATGATAAAAGATTTAAAATTTTATCCACATCTCCTATGTTGATAAATGAAGCCTTTGGTTTTAAAGAACAAAAAGATTTTACCAATGCTGTTATGTTGATACAAACTAATTTGCATGCACGAGCACTTTTGAAAGTTTTACTTTATTATGAAGTAAAATTTAAACGCAAGAGAACTTTCAAAAACGCTCCTAGAACGCTTGATTTAGATCTTTTATACTTTTCACAAAAAGTCAAGCGTGATAAGTGGTGTGAGGTGCCTCATAAAGGGGCTAAAGAAAGAGTGAGTGTAATTTTGCCTTTAGGCATGATATAAGGAATATAAATGGGACAACTTATACATACTTTTACTGTTGAAGATACAGAACAAATTATACCCAAAGTAAAAGAAGATTACGGAGATAAAGCTTTAATTATAACAAATAAACAAATTCGTCCTAAAACCTTAAATCGCAGTGCGCTTTATGAGGTTATGGTAGCCATAGAAGAAAGCGACTATGAAGAACACTTAAAAAAACAAGGAAAATCTTTACCTGCAAAAAAAAGCTCGCCAAAACCATCTTCTACCTCTCTTGCAGAAGAAAAAATTAGATCTCAAATCCCTCAAGAAGATGAAGATGTAGTCTTGGATTTCTCAAACACTCGCTTAAATACAAATTTAAACACTGTAAAAAACAATGACTTAACTAAAAAAACCTATCAAGATTTTCCACAAAACAAAATCAACCCTCATCAAAATAAGACTCTAGGCTTTGATGATTTTAAAGAAAAACTAAGTGAAGTTAGCAATGAAATTTCTAAAGTCACAAACACACCTTTAGAAAATTACACCCCTAATCCAAATTATAATAAAAAAATAGAAAATTTTGAAAAGCAATTTGAAAAACAAATCAACAAGCTTAACGATAAAATAGATCTTCTTGCAGATATGATGTGGGACGATAAAGCTGAAGCTAGAAAAAATCTTATGATACCTCCTGAATTTGCAAGTATTTATAAACAAGCCAAAGAAAGTGGAATGCTTGAAAATCATCTAGAAGCGATTATGAAAGCAACTATAGAAAATATGCCAGCTGCTATGAAAACCAACAAAGATGCGGTTCAAAGATATTTTCACTCACTTTTAAGAAATATCTTGCCTTGTCGCGTTGAAAGCGATATAAAAAAACAAAAAATCATGATGCTAGTGGGCCCAACAGGAGTCGGAAAAACAACAACCTTAGCTAAGTTAGCTTTTCGCTATGCTTATGGAGATAAGCGTTATAAAACAGGTATTATTACGCTTGATACTTATAGAATCGGTGCGGTTGAGCAACTTTTTCAGTATGCAAAAATGATGAAACTTCCTATTATTGATAGCATAGAACCAAAGGATTTAGATGAAGCGATAAAAAGCTTAAATAATTGCGAAGTAATTTTAGTTGATACTATAGGAAATTCACAATACGATCAAAGCAAACTTGCTAAAACTAAAGAATTTTTAATGCACTCAAATGCAGAAATTGATGTAAATTTAGTGGTTTCTGCAAACACCAAACATGAAGATTTAATGGAAATTTATAAAAATTTTTCATTCTTAAATATTGATACTTTGATTATTACTAAATTTGATGAAACAAAGGTTTTTGGAAATATCTTCTCTCTTATTTATGAAACAAATATTCCTCTAAGCTTTTTCTCTACAGGACAAGAAGTGCCAGATGATTTAGAAGTAGCCAATAGTGATTTTCTAGTTCATTGTATTTTAGAAGGGTTTAACAAAGGAAAAAATAATGAATAACCAAGCAAATAAACTTCGCAATCTCATGAGTCAAAATGGAACCAAAAAATCCCAAAACACTCATTTTATAGCTATTACAAGTGGAAAAGGTGGCGTTGGAAAAAGTACGATTAGCGCAAATCTAGCCAATGTTTTAGCAAATAATGGCTATAAAGTTGGGCTTTTTGATGCTGATATTGGCTTGGCAAATTTGGATGTCATTTTAAATGTACGCATACAAAAAAATCTCTTGCATGTTTTACGCGGAGAATGTTCTTTGGAAGATATTTTAATAGAAGTTAAGCCAAATTTATGGCTCATCCCAGGCGAAAGTGGAGATGAGATTTTAAAATATAATGATAAAAATATTTACGAGAGATTTTTAAATCAAGCAAGTATTTTAGATGAGCTTGATTTTCTTATTATCGACACAGGTGCGGGTATTGGTGGAAATATTTTAAATTTTTTAGAAATGGCTGATGAAGTTATAGTAGTAACTGTTCCTGATCCTGCAGCAATTACCGATGCGTATGCAACCATAAAAACAACTTCTAAGACAAAAGAAAATTTACTAATGCTCTTTAATGTTGTAAAAAATGAAAATGAAGCTTTAAAAGTTTTTGAAAATATTAAAAAAGTTGCAGATGCAAACATTAAAAATCCTTTAAATTTAGAATTCTTAGGTCATTTAAGCGCTTCTAAAGATGTAAGTGGTAGTATTAAAAAAAGAACTTTATTTAGCGATGAAAACACAGCCTCAAGTGATGAGCTTAAAGCCCTAGCCTCCAAGCTTTTATATAGATTGGAACGGAAAGTGCTTGATAATGTTTCAAATCGTAGTTTTTCAAGTTTTTTTAGAAAAATTATTGAAAGATTTTAGCAATAAAGAGAAGAGATTATGAGGCCAGAAAATTATGTAGCATTTTTCACTGTTTGTGGATTTTTTATAGGACTTGCATTTAGCATTATTAGTATAGATGAAGCCTTTGATATACTGATTTTTACTTGTTTTATTACTTTTATGTTTTATGTTTTTGTTCATATTGCTATTATGAATTTTATAGATGTAAAGAAAATTAGTGGCAGAATCTTTAATAAACACGATTATGAAAAAACTAGCAATAATATTATCAACGATTTAGTTATTCGTGAAAAGAAAATGGATATAATTTTAGAAAAGCTCAATGAAGAAAGAGAAGAGCTAAAGAAAAATGAATCCAAAGAAAGACGAAGAAATGCTAAAAGAGCCGCCTAAAGCTTATGCACAAATGCTAAAGAAAGAGCAAGATGAGCTTGTGCTTTCTTACATGCCAGCTCTGCGTGCTATGGCTTTTAGACTAAAAGAACGCTTGCCTTCAAGCATAGATGTTAATGATCTTATTAGCATAGGCGTTGAAGAAATGATAAAGCTTTCACGCCGTTACGATAAAGAACAAAATGATAACTTCTGGGGTTTTGCAAGAAAAAGAGTTAATGGCTCTATGCTTGATTATCTTAGAAGTCTTGATGTAATGAGTCGCAATAATCGCAAAATTATTAAAGATATTGATGCAATCATGGACGAATATTTCCTTGAGAATGAATGCGAACCTGATGATGAGTATCTAGCCAAAAAACTTGATTTAGATGTAGAAAAAATCAAAGAGGTAAGAACAGCTCATGCTATTAGCTATACCCTGCCCATCGATGAGCAAATCGAACTTTATAACGAAGACAATACTTTAGAAAAAATTGAAAAAGAAGAACTTTTAGAAAAAATTCACGAAGTGCTAGATGATCTTAAAGAGCGCGATCAGTTAATTATTCAGCTTTATTATTATGAAGAATTAAGCCTAAAAGAAATCAGTGAAATTTTACAAATCAGTGAAAGCAGAATTTCACAAATTCACAAAAAACTTCTTAAAAAACTTAGAGAAAGGCTAATGTAATGGCTGAGATACTTTCCCAAGAAGAAATTGATGCTCTACTTGAAGTTGTCGATGATAACACCGACACACCCATAGCCTCAAATTCAAAAGATGAAAAAGACGAAAGAAATATCGTTGTATACGATTTTAAGCGTCCAAACAGAGTTTCAAAAGAACAACTTAGGACGATTAAAGGCATACATGATAAATTAGCAAGAAATTTAGCCTCTCAAATTTCATCGATGATGAGAAGTATTGTTGAAACTAAACTTCATTCAGTCGATCAGATGACTTATGGAGAGTTTTTAATGTCTTTGCCAAGCCCAACAAGTTTTAACGTTTTTTCTATCAAACCTTTAGATGGAAACTGTGTTTTAGAAATCAATCCAAGCATAGCTTTTCCTATGATAGACAGGCTTTTAGGTGGTCAAGGCGATAGCTATGAAGCTTCGCGTGAGCTTACGGATATTGAGCTTAATTTACTTGATTCTATTTTGCGTATCATTATGCAAAGACTTAAAGAAAGCTGGGCTACCGTAACTGAAATTTATCCTAGTATAGAAGCTAAAGAATCAAGTCCAAATGTTGTGCAAATCGTATCTCAAAATGAGATTGTTATCATGGTAGTAATGGAAATCATCATAGGAAATTCAAGCGGAATGGTAAATATCTGCTATCCTGTAGTACATTTAGAAAGTATATTAAGCCGTTTAGCAAACCGTGATATTATGATGGGTGAAACCTCAGCCAAAAAATCACGTAACAAAGAGCTTAAAACTTTAATCGGTCGTGCTGAAGTGGTATATGAGGCAATTTTAGGAAAAACCTTAATTAATGTTCATGAATTTTTAGAACTTAAACAAGGCGATATTTTAAGGCTTGATAGAGAAGCAGACGATAAAGCTATAGTAAGTATCGATAAAAAAGATGTTTTCTTAGCACAAATTGGATTGCATCGTTTTAGAAAATCTATTAAAATTTTAGAACTTATACGCACAGATAAAGATGAAATCAAAGAAATTTTGGAAAAATACGAAGAAGAGCGTAAAGCTAAAGCCAGTGTTTATGATGAGCCTGAAGAGGAGGATGAAGAAATATGATCAATGATTTTTTAAAAATGTTTACAAATGAATGCATCAGCACCATTGAAGGTTTAACAGGAAAAAGTGCTGAATTTAGCGAATATAAAGAATTTGATGTCAATACAAGCGATACCTTAAAAGCACCTTTAGTGTATGCTATATTTGATATAGCAAATGGTGGAAAAATAGGAATTTTAGCCGGTGCTGTTTTAATGAGTGCTATTGGTGAATGGATGATGGGCGAAGAAGAGATCACCAAAAACGATAAACTAGGTCCTGATGAAATGGATGCAGCTAAAGAAGCCATCCAAAATATCATTTCAGCATTTTCTACAACTTTAGGAGCTCAAAAAGACATTCCAAAAATGGATTTTAGTATAGAATCTTGTGAATTTGTGCCTGAAAGCGTAGATTTTAAAGATTTTAAAAAATTATTTTTATATGATGTAAAAATAGGCGATTTAGAAGAACAAGTTTCTTTAGCCATGGATCAAACACTTCACAACATCCTAAGTGGTAAACCTGCTGAAACAGGAAATACAAGCACTGATTCTAATCACAACGCTGAAGAAAAAGCGATAATGCTTAGCGAAGAACTTAAAAATATCAATCTTATCATGGATGTTCGTTTGCCTGTGCGTGTGCGTATAGGCAATAAAAAAATGCTTTTAAAAGATGTTTTAACTATGGATATAGGTTCAGTTGTGGAGCTTAATCAACTTGCAAACGATCCGCTTGAAATTTTAATCGGAGATAAAAGAATTGCTTATGGTGAAGTAGTAATTGTCGATGGTAATTTTGGTGTTCAAATTACAGAAATCGGATCTAAAAAAGAAAGATTAGAGCAATTAAGATAAAATTACTCTATAAATTTAAAAAAATTAGCTATAATCATTTTTTATAGTTTTGCCAAAAAGGTATTTGATGGATACAAAAATCATAAAAGATGTTGAAAAATTTGAAAATATACCCGAGCTAGAAAAGGCTGTTACTTTTTTTGGTTCAGCAAGACTTAAAGAAGATAATTTTTATTATCAGCAGGCTAAAATTTTGGCACAAAAATGTGTTCAAAATGGTTTTTGTGTGATAAGTGGTGGAGGTGGTGGTATTATGCGTGCAGCCAACGAAGGTGCTTTTTCACAAAAAAATAATACAAATTCAATGAGTTCTGTAGGGTTTAATATATTTTTACCTCACGAGCAAAAACTTAATGATTTTGTAGAATATAATATTACTTTTGAGAGCTTAGCCATACGCAAAATGGCTCTTATTGAAAAGAGTCTAGCTTTTGTGATCTTCCCAGGCGGCTTTGGAACACTTGATGAATTGTGTGAAATTCTTACATTAAAACAATTAGAATTTAAAAAAGATGTTCCTATTATTTTGTTTGGGAGTGAATTTTGGCGAGGTTTTGATGAGTTCGTCAGAAATTCTTTACTCAAACTTGAAGTGATTTCTAAAGGAGATGAGTTAAAGTATAAAATCACTGACGACTTGGATTTTATAATTAATACTTTAAAGGAAATTTAATGAAAATTCTAGTCGCTATGAGCGGTGGAGTTGATAGTACAGTCACTGCTTATAAACTTAAAAATTTAGGTCATGAAGTTATAGGTTGTTATATGAAACTTCATGGCAAACCAAATTATCACGAAGAAAATATCAAAAAAGTAGAAAAAGTTGCAAACTTTTTGCAAATTCCTTATCATATTTTAGACTTACAAGAAGATTTTAAAAACAAAGTTTACATGCCTTTTGTGGATACTTATAAAGAGGGTAAAACACCAAATCCTTGCGCTTTATGTAACCGTTTTATCAAACTTGGAAAACTTTTAGAATTTGCTAAAAGTTTAGGTTGTGAAAAACTTGCCACAGGGCATTATGCAAGACTTGAAAACAACTTAATAAAAACCGCAGTAGATGAAAGCAAGGATCAAAGCTATTTTTTGGCCAGTGCAGATAAAGAAGCTTTAAAATATCTTATTTTTCCGCTAGGCGAAATGAAAAAAGAAGATGTGAAAAAATTTGCTTCCACTATAGAGGTTTTAAAATCTTTTGCCACCCAAAAGGAAAGTTCTGAAATTTGCTTTGTTGAAGATACTTATGTGCAAGTTTTAGATCAGTTTATGGATACAAAAATTCCTGGAGAAGTATTAGATAGTAGCGGAAAAGTAGTAGGCAAACATGAGGGCTATATGCACTATACCATAGGCAAAAGAAGAGGCTTTGAGGTACGTGGGGCGCATGAGCCGCATTTTGTTTTAAAAATCAATCCTAAGCAAAACCAAATCATCGTAGGAACCAAAGAAGAACTTAAAATCAGTGAATTTAACCTAAAAAATATCAATCTTTTTATAGACGCTAAAGAGCTTGATTGCGAAGTAAAAATCCGCTATCGTTCAAAATCTACACCTTGTAAGGTAGAAATTTATGAAGATAAAAGCGCAAAAATCACTCTAAAAGATCCTGTTTATGGACTTGCTAGCGGACAAATGGCAGTCTTTTATGATATTGATAAAGTCATAGCAAGCGGTTTTATAGAATAATTTCTAGGAATTAATTCCTAGAAATTATTAATAAAATCCTAAAATTTTCCACCAAAAAAGCCCAACAGCTATCATCACCACTATATCAACTATGGAAATCACAAAACCTATACTCCACCATTTTTTAAGAGTTACATAGCCCGTTCCAAAAATAACAGGAGCTGTTCCTGTTGCATAGTGAGTTAATGCCATCATAACATTACCTGAAGCTATCATAATAAAAGCATAAAAAAGTGGTGGTGCTCCTAAGGCAAGCTGCACTATAAAAAACAAAAAACATTGCTGATATATGAGCTGTAATGGAAGCAAAGAAATAGTGTGTATATAAAAAAAAGCAAGGCTTAAAAATATCATAATAGAAATTTCCCCAAGTCCCATAGTAGAAGCAAATTCACCTTAAGCTTCAGCTAAAAACTGTGTAACACCAAGTTTGCCAAGTAAAGTTGCCATCATTACAAGAGCTGAAAACCATACTAAAGTATTCCAAGCAGCTTTTTCAGCCAAAACTTCCCCAAAAGTTAAAACTCCACTAATCAACACCAAAGACAACCCAAGCAAAGCCACACTAGTCGCATCAAGAGAAATTAGCCCAAAGCTCCAGCCCATAAAAGTAAAAGCGAGATAAAAACACTGAGCATGATTTTTTCACTATTTTTCATTTTTACAAGTTCTTTTAATTTATCTTTAGCAAAAGTAGAAGCATTAGGCGTGGATTTAATTTCTAGCGGAGAGAGAAAATAAAGCATCAAAGGCATCAAAAGCATAGCAGCTATACCAGGTAAAAACATCCCTAAAGCCTATTACCCCCCCCCAAGTTAAATGCACTTCTAAATTTGTAGCTTGTGCTATAAGATCAACCACCAAAGGATTTGGAGCTGTAGCTGTAATAAACATAGCTGATGAAATAGGATTGGCTCTTGATAATTTACCAAAGAAAGATAAGTGCCTATTTTATTTTGTGTTCCATCTTCAGGAGTGGATTTAAAACTTCTTGCAATAACTTGAACTATAGGATTTATGATAGCCCCTGCTCTTGCAGTATTTGAAGGAGTAACTGGAGCTAAAATAGTTTCACAAAAAGCTATAGAATAAGCAATACCTAAGGTTTTTTTACCAAGAATACTGATAAAATGATAAGCCAAATGCTCTCCAAGTCCTGTTTTAATAACTCCACGAGCCACAATAATAGAATAACTATAAGCTAAATAAGAGAATTTGAAAAACCACTTAAAGCGTCTTTTATACCCGTTTTAGATTTTAAATTTGATATAGCAGCATTTACCTTTTCATCTTATACTCTTTTGATATAAAAAATCAAGTACTGAAGTATTTAAAGGAAATTTTAGTCTCATCAATAAGTTGTTGCGTAGAAGTTTTTGAAGTAGCTTTGGCGTAAATTTTACTTAGATTTTCAATTGGGTAGTGGTAATACCACTAAGAGCTACTATGGCAATAGCTATAAAAGGCATTACTTGTAAAATCACTGCCATAATCACGGCAATAAAAAACTCAAGAAAATGCAAGAATTATCTTCCAAACCTACAAGGAGTAGGTACAAGCCAAAACACAGTTGCAATTAAATACACAGCACCAACAAGGGAATTTTCTTTCTATCCATTGTTTATCCTTTGATATTGGTAATGTAATTTGCAATGCTTAAATTCTAATTAACTAATATTTTAATAAATCTTAAAATGATAATTTTTAAATAAATTTTTAATTTATAAAAAAGCTAGCCTAATTGAAAAATAGGAATTTTAAAATGAATAAAACCCTTCCCCAGATAACTGCGGCACACGCTAAAATCAAGTGCTCTGCTGTGTTCCCACCCTGAAGCGGTGCTTAAAAATAGCATTGCACAGGTCTAAGAAAAGGCTTAAAAATTATATCATAATATACTTAAAAAGCCTTGAGTTGTTAAGATTCAATATATAAATTTGCAATCAATCCATTGTTTTTACTAAGAATTTTAAAAATTCATTTGTAAAATTATTATTTTATTTTCAAAAAATACGATATAAAAATAATTATTACATCCAAAAAGGAAAAATATGGAAGTTAAATGGAGTAGAGATTTTAGCATTAAAAATATGCAATTAGACAAACAACACGAACTAATTTTTGAAATTACCAATCTTGCAAATGATTTAGCTCTAAACATTCAAGATAATAATACACAACACAAAAATGATTTAAAACAAATTCTTGTAAAGCTATTTCAATACATCAAAATTCATTTTAAAGATGAAGAAAAATTTATGGAAAGCATTGATTTTCCTTTGATTGAAGAACATAAAAAATCTCATCAAATATTAGTAGAAAAAACTAAAGAGCTTTTAGAGCATTCAGATAATATTGTAAAAATGTCTCAAGAACTTTCCATATTAACCAAAGATTGGATTTTAGATCATTTTGCTAATGAAGATTTATGGATAGCTAATTTTACAAAAAAAACCCTACACCTTCAAGAAATCCATTATACCTTAGAACAATACATAAAACTAAAATCAATCAAACAAGACCTAAGAGCTGAAAAAACTCATGATTATATTTGCAATTGTTATTTACGTACTCATGCAGTTCCACAAACCATACACGAAGAACTTGTTAGCAAGGAAAATACTTTAAAATGTGAAAAATGTGGACAAATTTTAGTTCATTTGGATTATTTTGATTTGAATCAAAATTTCGAAAAATTCAATGCTATTTTTGAAGATGCACTACAAAATCACCATTTCACGACTCAAAAAAATGATATGGGGGGGGGGATAGATGAATTTTCAAGTAAAAACCTTAGAAACTTTCAATCCTTTTGAAAGTTTAAATCACGAACAAGCAAACACAGAACAAATTCTTGATTTTAGAGTTATAGATTTTAAACTTCTGTGTTCTAGTGTAAAACCAGCGAAAACAAAAACTTATGAAAGAAAAGATTTTGATTTGTTTTATGCAGATGATTTTTTTGTAAAAAACTATAATACCATAATACAAAAATTTCTTATAGAAATTTATCCAAAAAAAAGTTTTCCTTTTACAGTCAAACTTAGATCCAACTCCAACCTAACCCATCTAAAAGCCAGTATCAACCTTACAGAAAATTTTAAATATTACCCTAATTTAAAATTTGATATTTTGCAAAATATCTACAAAATAATGATCAAGCAAAAATTTTTAATCTTAAGACTTGATAAAAATTTATTTACAAAAATCGATGATTTTATCTTATCAATACAAAAAAATCCATCTATTAAAGAATTAGAGCTTGAAATTGCCAAAGGTGTAGATAAAATTGAACATAAAAGTGATGAAATTATCTATCATCGAAATGTTGAAGAAGTGTGTTTTAGTGAAAATGCTAACTATGATGAAGGGAACTACTGCAAACCTATTGAAAAAAATGAGCTACTTTTTGAATACATTTATAGAATTCTTGGAAAAGAAGGTAGAAATTTAAGAGGAGAAATCCTTCATTTAAATCCAATAGCCTTTCTTAATAATCCTTTTATCATAAAAGATGAAAGCATTTATGTAGAAGAACTAGAAGATAGAATTAAATATTTTAGCGCCAATTATGGATTTTTAAATAAAGACCACTCAGGATATAGCGTTATAAACAATTTAAAATTATCGCAAGTAGGGCTTAAAACAACCGGTTCAATCAAAACAAATACCAATGAAAATATAAACTTAGAAATCACTAATTTTGATATAAGCGATGATGCTATTAAATCAGGTATTGTAAATGTTCAAGCTTCAGATATAAAAGTAAATGGGAGCATTGGAGCGACAAAACTTTATGGAAAAAATATCAGCATAAAAGGCTTAACTCATGCAAAAAGCGAAATTTTTGCACAAGATGTTTTTGTTGCAATACACAAAGGAACTTTGCAGGCTGACACTGTATATATAAAAAATTTAGAAAATGGGACAATTATAGCTAAAAATGTATTTGTTGAAAACTGCATGGGTGGAAAAATAGAAGCAGAAAATATTTATATTTGCAATTTACTAACAGATAATACTTTATATCCAAGAAAAAATCTAATCATAGCAAACAATATAAAATTTAAAAACAATATCGTAGTTTCGCCACTAGTTTCTATTGAAAACAACTCAGATACAGAATGTGAAAATCTTAAAAACCTAAGCCTTAAAATAAAAAGTAAGCTTGATGACACCATAAGCAAAATGCAAAATTATTATGATTATCTAATCAAAAATCAAATCAAAATCATCAAACTTCAAAAGACTAAAAATCCTAGTGCTATAGAAATGAAATTTTCAAATCTTTATCACGATATCATAAAAAAATACAATCATCTTAGCATCTTGTATAAAAAACTTATAAAATTAAAATATCAAATTGATGCGAAATTAAATTTCTTAAATGAAATGGTTTACAATGTAAAAATATACATAAAAGCCAAAAATATCGGAAAGGATAATTTTTTAAAATTTTATCCTAAAACAAACACCAACCTTGAATTAAAACATCATATAAATTTAAAAGACTATGAAAAGGTTTTATATCTTGAAAAAGGGCAGCAAGTAAGTTATATTAAATCAAGCCATAATTATAGCGAAAGTGATATAGAAGAAATTAAAATTATTTTTGAAAAATTAGAAAAAGATAATTCCTAAAAATTATCTTTTCATATTAATGGCTTTTTGTATCATCTGATCACTTGTAGTAATACTTTTTGAGCTTGCATCAAAAGCTTTTTGAGTTACGATAAGGTTTGAAAGCTCTGTGCTTAAATCAACATTTGATTGTTCTAAGAATCCGCCTTTAAATTTGGCTGTATTAACAACTTGACCATCTTTCATAATAAAGCTTGCATCACCGCTATTTGCCGTTGCTGCAAAAATATTATCTCCCATAGCAGCCAATCCTTGCTCATTGATAAAATTATATAAAGCAAGCTTTCCAACTATGGCATTTTTACCATTGCTAAATTGCGCAACAATACTTCCATCATCGGATATATTATATTGTTCAAAAAACCCTTCAGCTACACCATCTTGTTGTGTAACTACATTTTTTTCGACGCCTTCTTTAATATAAATCCCACTATAACCCGAACCAGGTTTGTTAGCATCATAAGGAGAACCTAAATCAATATTAATTGTTCCACCATTTGGATTTGCAATGCTTGTAATATTGTTTTGAAGCAAAGCACCATTTTTATCAAAAACCATATTTCCTTCAGTCGGATTGCCTACGGCATTCCCATTAGAATCATAAATTTGTGCAATAGCTTTATATTGTATATTATCGCTTTCTTGCGGTAAAACTCTTTCAAGTGTAACCCTTAAAGTGCTTTTACTTCCATCTGCATTATAAATAGGGGATTCTAAAATATCTTTATTGGCTTTTTGTTGCTCTGTTGAAATTTGAGCTGTATCAAGCTTGATGCTATTTTCATCCAATCCTTTTAAATCAAGCTCGTTACTTTTAAAATTTAGATTTTCATCTAAAGTCGCTTCAAAGCTTGTTTTTACGCCATTATCATCAGTGAAATTTAAAATAATCCTATCACCTGCTTTAGCACTAAACACATCTTCTTTGCTAACACTACCACTAACTACATATTTTCCATCTTCAGTTTTTGTAATGTTAAATTTACTAGGATCAAGATCTACTTTAACTACTTCTGTTGTTGTGTTAGTATTTAAACTTCCACTCCATTTTACATTTTGAGTTACTTGAGGAGGTAAATACATATTCACAGGTACTTTAATAGCCCCTTGAGAAGCGGTTGTGCCTATACTGAAAGAATTATTTGAATTTACAGTAAAACCATTATTTACCGGAGTTCCTGTGTTAAGATAATCCCCCATAAGCCCAGCAACTCTATCGCTATAGTTAATACCAGTAAAAGCAGGATTCATTGTTCCTAAAACAAAATTTCCATAAGAATCTACCAAATATCCATTGGCATCTCTTCTAAATGATCCATTTCTAGTATAGTAAGCATTGCCATCAGCCCCTAAAACCCCAAAAAATCCTTTTCCTTGCAAAGCCACATCAAATTCGCCATCACTTGCAACAGGAGAACCCTGTTCGAAAACAACTTGAGAAGATGCTGCACCGCTACCATAACCACCTTGAGCAGGGTTGGTTGATTGGGTTGTTATGGTAGTATAAAAAATATCTTTAAATTGAGCATCAGAGTATTTAAAGCCCGTGGTATTGACATTTGCTATGTTATTAGCAGTGATATCAATACCAAAGCTATTGCTTTTTACTCCAGAAATCCCATTATAAAATGAATTCATCATGGCTTATGCCTTTTCCTCTTTGTCGCCATCTTCTGTAGATCCAGACCCAGAAGAATCTCCATCGCTTGAACCACCACTTGAGTCTCCACTTGAACCGCTTCCTCCAGTAGATGAAGATGAACCAAGCTTATAATCTGTTATTTCTTGTATTGCATCAAAAGGAACTTCTTGTCCAGCCATTTTTGCATAGGCAACACCATCTTTAAAAACAACACCTTCGATAGGATAAGTTCCGTAATTTGCAGTGATTTTTTCACCATTTTTATTATTATAAACCATTTTAACAGTGTACTCACCATCACCTGCATAAACCCCATCGTTATTTCTTCCTGGCCACTCCATAGTAAATAAACCTTGAGAAATAGATTTAGCATCGCTTTTTTCACTGAAAACAAGTTTATTATTGCTATCATAAATTTCTAGCGTAACACCGTTTTCATCAGAATCTTCAGGCAAATACATTTTAAGAGCGATAAGCTCATCTGCACCTGTAAGTTTGATTTTATTATCTGAAACAGTTGCCATTTTACCAATAGCCCCTAAAGCTGAAGTACTCATACTTGTACTAAAAGAATCAGAAAGCTTTTGCATAGTTTCAACCATTTTTTGCATAGTTGTATTGGTATTTTGCTGCATTTCAAGTGCGCTAAGCTGTGAAGTTTGAGTAAGCATTTTATCGCTATCCATAGGATCTGTTGGATCTTGATGTTGAAGCTCTATCAAAAGAAGTTTTAAAAACGCATCCTTATCTAAGGTAGCATTTGGATTGCTCACTATTCCTGAGCTACTGCTTGAATCTGTTCTAGTTGTTCCACTAGTACTTCCTGAAGAAGTAGTACCTGAAGTTGTAGCAGTGGTATTTAAATTCCAATCCGATGATGATATCATTATAAACTCCTTTTTATTTAGTTTTTTATTATTTAAGCAATAAGTGTTCCAACTTAAAAATACTTCGCTAAAACAAGCTCTAGATTGACTTTTTCACTTTCATTTTTTCCATCTAAAGCATCTTTAAAACCATATCCACTACGATTTTTTCCTTGATTTTGATTTTGCTCTCTTTTACCTTGATCACTAAAATTCATTTCAAGTCCAGCAAATCCCATATTTACAAGAGAATTTTTAAACTCGGCTTGATTTTGGATAAACAAATTCATTGCATTGGTATTGGAGTTGAAATTGATATGAAGGTTATTACCTCTTTGTATCAAAGTTACCTCCACTTCTCCAAGATTATTAGGATTTAGAGTGATACTAAGTTTAGTAATAGGTGCTTTGTATTGATCCACAGCCTCTTTTAAATCTTGTGAAAAATACTGCAAAGTTTCTTTAGGAGTGATATTGCGAGCATTGTTTTGTGTTACTTTATTTAAATCTTTGACTAAAGAATTTAACTCATCTAAGCTATTTTTATCTACATTTTCACTGTGCGTTTTTGTTTGCTCTTGAGTAAAAGTTTCTTTATTAGTAGTATTATTATTAAAATTTGCATTATTCTCTTTGTTTTGAACTACTTGAGTTTTATTTAAATTTTCAAAATTTAATTTTTGATCAAAGAAATTTTGTTTTATATCTTTATTTTCTTTGTTGTTGTTTTTAGGCTCTTTATTTAGATTAAAATCTTTTTGTGTTAAATTTGAAACTAATTTCTGAGTATCTTTAACAATTTCTTTATTTAAATTTTTATCAAGATTTAAATTTTGATCATTGTTCTTTAAATTTTTATTTTGATCTTGTATATTTTCTTGATTTAAATTGTTTTTTTCTTGATTTTTATTTAACTCTTTATTAAAATCTTTGTTTAAGTCTTTGCTTTCTTTATTTAAATTATCTTGGTTTTTTTTATCTTTTATATTTAACTCTTCTGTTAAATTTTTTGCAAACTCATCATTTTTGATATTTTTTAAAGTATTTTTAGCATCTGTGGTATCTTCTTCTATTTTTGATTTAACTTTATCGTTTTTTTCGTGTTTGCTTTCTTTGGATGAAAGTATGGAATCTAAATTTTTTAAAGTTTGAGAAAGCAAAGAACCGCTATCTTTAGAATTTGTTTTTTGCATAGAATGAGTGCTTGTAGTATGAGTTGTATTTTCTAAATTGTGATTTAAATTTTTACTCACATTGGAAATTTTATTATTGATGATTTCTTTAAAAACATTATCCACAGCACCCTTAAAAAAATCAGCCTTATCTAAATTTGGAAAAGTTGCTTTAAGATCAAGAAGACGATCTACTTTAATATTTTTTACATTTAAGCCCAGATCTTTAGCTATGTCCAAAAGCTCACTAAGATTTGATGCACCTTTTAAAGCATTAAAATTAGCCTCTGTTTTAATAAGACTTGAAAGTTGAGTAGAAAGATTTGCTAGTTTAACATCTGCTGTATCTGTTTTTAGCTTATCTAACAAAGAAAGAATTTGCATAAAAGAAGCAGATTCGAAAATGCTTATCTTATCGCTCTCATCAAAAGCTCCTTTTTGAAGTCTGCTCATCGCTTCATTAACAACTTCTTTTTGACTGATCTTCATATGATCAGGTAAAAATTCATTGGTTTCATTGATAGAATTAAGCAAAGAATTTAAAAAACTTTCCGTATCATCTTGAGTTGAATTTTTACTATCACTACTTTCATGTTCTTTATTTTTACTAGTTTTACTAAAGGAACTACTAGTATTAGAAGTTTTACTCGGCGTAAGATTTAAAACATCATTTTGCGGAGCTAAATTTGACATCACTTTTCCTTCAAAAAAAATTATTTTAAAAATTGATCTACCATTACATTAGGAAATTTTTCTTTCAAATAAGAATCTTCATATACTTTAATCATCTTATCTTCATTTAAAGCAATTAAAATATTTAAAAGCTCTTCTAAATTTTTAGCATTTAAAATTTTTTCTAAATTTTCTTCATTTTCTAAAATTTCTGTAAGCTCACTTGAAATTCTTGCCATTTTTTCATTTTTATCTGATCTAAAAGTTTCTAAAAGTTCTAAAACTTGAAGTAAAACTTCATTTTTTCTCTCAGCTAAATCGCTTTTAAATTCAATAAAAATCTCTTCATTTAATGGTTTTGACATTTTAACTTCCTTTTTAAAATTTTAATTTCACAAGTCTTTAAAGCAAGAAGTGTTCCAAGTTTTGATGCTTTATAGTTTAAGTTAAATTTTTGTATAATCTAAGCTTTTAAAAATTTAGCTTTGGAGAAGAAAATTTGGAAAACATTAGAAATATAGCAGTTATAGCTCACGTTGACCATGGTAAAACCACTATGGTAGATGAATTATTAAAACAATCAGGCACCTTTAGCGAAAGAGAACAAATTTCAGAACGCGTTATGGATAGCAACGATATAGAAAAAGAACGTGGCATTACCATACTTTCAAAAAACACAGCGATCAATTACAAAGGTACAAAAATCAACATCATAGATACTCCAGGGCATGCTGATTTTGGCGGAGAAGTAGAACGCGTTTTAAAAATGATTGATGGAGTTTTGCTTTTGGTGGATGCTCAAGAAGGCGTTATGCCACAAACTAAATTCGTGGTTAAAAAAGCTTTATCTTTAGGGCTTAAACCTATAGTTGTAATCAACAAAATCGACAAACCAGCTGCTGATCCTGAAAGAGTGATCAATGAAATTTTTGATCTTTTTGTAGCCCTAGATGCAAACGATGAGCAACTTGACTTTGCCATAGTTTATGCTGCAGCAAAAAATGGTTATGCTAAGCTTGATCTAAACGATGAAAGTGATAATATGGAGCCACTTTTTAAAACCATACTTGAACGCGTTCCAGCACCAAGTGGCACAAATGACAATCCTTTACAACTTCAAGTTTTCACTTTAGGGTATGATAATTTTGTAGGTAAAATAGGCATTGCTAGAATTTTCAATGGGGTTGTGAAGAAAAACCAAAGCGTAATGCTTGCAAAAGCTGATGGCACCAAAGTAAATGGTAGAATTTCAAAACTCATTGGCTTTATGGGCTTAGAAAAAATGGATATTGAAGAAGCAGGAAGTGGAGATATCGTAGCTATAGCAGGTTTTGAAGCTTTAGATGTGGGTGATAGCGTTGTAGATCCAAACAATCCTATGCCACTTGATCCTTTACACATTGAAGAGCCGACTTTAAGCATAGTATTTTCTGTAAATGATGGACCATTAGCAGGAACTGAAGGAAAACATGTAACTTCAAATAAAATCGCTGAACGCTTAGAAGCTGAAATGAAAACTAATATCGCTATGAAATACGAAAGCACAGGCGAAGGCAAATTTAAAGTAAGCGGTAGGGGCGAACTTCAAATCACTATTTTAGCTGAAAATATGCGTCGTGAAGGTTTTGAGTTTTGTATGGGAAGACCTGAAGTTATCGTAAAGGTTGAAGATGGAGTTAAAACAGAACCTTTTGAACATTTAGTTATCGATGTGCCTGAAGAATTTAGCGGTGCGGTAATAGAAAAACTTGGCAAAAGAAAAGCTGAAATGAAAACCATGGCACCAACGGGCGATGGACAAACAAGGCTTGAGTTTGAAATTCCAGCACGCGGACTTATAGGTTTTAGAAGTCAGTTTTTAACTGATACCAAAGGCGAAGGCGTGATGAATCATAGCTTTTTAGAATTCCGTCCTTTTAGCGGTGCGGTTGAAAAGCGTAATAATGGAGCGTTAATTTCTATGGAAAATGGCGTGGCTTTAGGGTATTCTTTGTTTAACCTTCAAGAGCGTGGAGTACTTTTCATAGAGCCTCAAACTAAAGTTTATACCGGTATGATTATAGGTGAGCACTCTCGTCCAAATGATTTAGATGTTAATCCTATCAAAGGAAAGAATCTTACCAATGTAAGAGCAAGTGGAAGCGATGATGCAATCAAACTTGTGCCACCTAGAAAATTAAGTCTTGAAAGAGCTTTAGAGTGGATAGAAGAAGATGAACTTGTAGAAGTTACACCTGTAAATGTGCGTGTTCGCAAACGCTATCTTGACCCAACTCAAAGAAAAAGAATGGAAAAAGCAAAATCTTAATGGATTTAAAAAGCTTAGAAAATAATAGACTTTATATACTTAAACGCTTAGGAATCTTAAAATTCCTAAGCATTATCGAAGCCTTACTTGTAGGTTTTTTAGCCTTTGTTTTTATAAGAGATGCCTTAATCGCAGTAATTTTAGCTGTTTTTGTGGGTGTTTTTTTCTTTCGTTTTACAGCCAAAAAACTAAAACTCGCACAAAAAGAATTACAAATTAATGCTTTAAATTTGTTTTTGCGTCGTTTTGGGGCGAAATTTAAAAAGCAAAGTTTAAGTCAAAAAGACTTTTTAAAACTAGGACTTACAAAGGATTTGAAAGAATTTAAAAGTCAAAACTGCTTTGAATTTAAGGATTTTAAAATTTATGATATTCAGTTTTTAGACGAAAACAAACGCTTTTTTTGCGGAATTTTGCTCGAAATTTCAAAAGCAAACAAAAATCCTAGCTTTGAAAACGAAGAACAAATTTATATCAAACTTACAGATAAAAATTTCACTTTAAATCATATCTTTTCTAAAGAAAATCATTATCTTATCACTACTTTAAGCAATCCTTTTTTTATAGATATAAAAAAAGATTTTGAAAACAATTTCAAAAATTTAGAAGAAAATCTAAATTCTATAAAAAATAAATTATTTAAATAATTAATATAAAGTTAATATTATAAAATTTTAATAAATATTAATTATATACTTTAAAAATATATTACTTTTAGTAACACTTTAAAATTTAATTTTATTTAAATTATTCTTATTATGCTTAATATTTAAGAAAAAATACACTAAAATCAATTTGAACTGCAAATAAAAAGGAGGAAAATCATGAAAAAAAACATTTTATTGCTTGGCTTATGTCTTAGTTTGAGTCTTAGTGCTAAAAGCGTGAGTGATTACAAAGTAGGAGAAGAATTAAGCGACAAGGAAGGAGTAGAGTATTTTAAGGAACTTTCCAAAAGACCTGTGCAAGAATGGCCAAATAAAAATTTAAGCATCAATGATGTTCCAAAAGGCAAGCAAGGGGATTTAATCCGTTATGGCATAGAGCTTTTAAGCAAGACAGAAAGTACTCTAGGACCCTATAGCAAGCTAAAAAAGACAAGCAACGAAGTAAATTGTATTTCCTGTCACATGGACAATGACGGCAATGGTTTGCCAGGGACAAAAAAATATGTTATTCCATTTTTAAATATCCTAAACAATTATCCAAGACTTGACATAGAAACGATGAAAATCATCTCTGTTGAAGATAGAATTCGCGGAATGGGCGGAACTGACTCTCATAGATTTCCTAATGATTCTAAAGAAATGAAAGCAATTTTAGCTTATTTTAAATGGCTAAAAGAAGCTTATGGTATCAAAGACGGCGTAAAGCTTGAAGGAGATTTTTTTGCTAAGATGAATTTTCCAAATCGCCCAGCTGACCCTGTGCGTGGGAAAAAGCTCTTTGAAGAAAATTGCGTTGCTTGTCATGGCGAAAGAGGACTTGGGGTAAAAAATGATAATTACGAACAAGGTAGCGGACATTTATATCCATCTTTACTTATCTATCCTGATGGTGGACACATGGCTATGATACCATTTTTAGCAAGATTTTTAAAATCAGCCATGCCTTTTGGTGCGAGTGCAGATAATCCTATATTAAGCGATGAAGATGCACTGGATATAGCAGCTTATGTCAATACAGGTTTTGTAAGAATGCCTATAACCACTACAGAAAATCGTGCAGGACTTGATACAGCTTATAGCAAATCCCCATCATTAAAACCTGAGTATTTTGCTTCACCACAACAAAATTTAGACCCTAAAGAATACATAAAAGTAAAATACGGACCTTGGAAAAATCCAAATCACTTCCCAGGAGAATGATTAATTTTGGGCTTAGCCCAAAATTAATCCTCATCTTTGGCTAAATTTTCAAGACTTTTAATCCCTTCTTCGCCTATCAAATTTCCACTTTGTAAGTCGCTAAATATCGCATTTAAAGAACTCACTATGGCAGTGGAATTAAAACTTAGATTTTCTATAGCTCTTTCTCTTTTTTTCCATATATTTTGCAAAGCCCTTTTTTCAGCTTCTAACTCTTCTTTCATATTTTGGTAAGTTTTGAGTATAAAAGTGATTTGCGTGTTAAATTCCTTAGAATTTAAGTATTCGTATAAAATGTGATTTTTTTCATCTTTGTTTTGCAGGGCATTTTTGAGTTTATAAGCGTTTATAATGCTTTCTCTAAGCACTGCTAAAACACCTTTGAATTCATTAAAAGTACAAATCAAAATTCCTTCTTTAAAATGCGTTTTTTCTTTATCTTTTGGCATAGTTTTTGTGATCAAAACTGCTATATCACTTTTTGCGGCTATACTGTCTAGTTTAAGTTTATCAAGCCATTCTTTATTAAATTCTTTAGTGCGTTTGCTCTCATACAAAATACTTCCACAAATATTTCCAAAATTATCCTTTACTATATGCAGACAATCAGCTCCATTTACGCCTTTTGGCACTTCTTTTACTTCATCGCTTAAATACTCACTTTGTATGTATTCTTCTATGAGTAGTTCGGCTGCTTCGCCTTGGAGTTGCTGTGAGCCTTGCTCTATCCTGCGTTGTGCGTCTTCTAACTTTTGGGCTACACTTTTAAAATTCGTTTCTAGTTCTTTGTATTTAAGATCTTGCTCTTGAGTGCTTTTTTGAAATTCAAGACGCATTTTTTCTCTTTCAAATTCCAAATTTTTGCTTTCTTGTTCTTTAAATTCTTTAAAAGCCTCTTCTTTGGCTTGAAATTTCAATCTTTCTTCATTTTCTTTTTGCTCTCTTTTTAGCCTTTCATTTTCAGCCTTTATGCTTAAAAACTCGCTAAGTTCTTTGCTTTTTTTCTCGAGTTCTTCTTGCATGATTTTCATTTCATTTTCATGCTCTTTGTTAAATTTCTCGCTGAATTCTTTTTGGAAATTTTGCTTTTGTGTGAGAAGTTCTTGTTCAAATTTTTGCTTTTCTAAAAGAAGCTTTTGGCTTACTTGCTCGTTTATGAGTTTTTCTTGTTCTATCTTTTGAGTTTTTAAATCATTTAAAGCTTTGGTATATTCAGCTCTTTTAGCATTTACCTCATCATCAAATTCTTTTTTTTGTTTTAGCATTTCTTGCTTGGCTTTATCTAAAATTTGAACATATAAAGCAGTGCTAATATCGATAAAACTTCCACAACTTGGGCATTTGATTTGTTCATTTTGGTTTAAATTTTGCATAAAATTTCCTTAGAATTTTTCCCTAAATTTAACATAGAAAAACAAAGATTATTCTAAGATTGACTTGTTAAAATCATTCTTTTAGAATAATTAGGATTACAAATGCAAAAACACACCAAAATTCACGGCTTTACTAAATTTAAACTCATCGTTATCCTTGCTTTGATGTCAAGCATAGCACCACTTTCTACAGATATGTATTTGCCTGCACTTTCTCATGTGGAGCAAAGTTTTCAAACTAATTCTTTTTTAACCCAACTTAGTATCGCAAGTTTTTTTATCGCTTTTGCTTTAGGACAGCTTATATATGGGCCTTTAAGTGATATTTTTGGGCGTAAAATTCCAGCTTTGGTGGGGATATTTTTCTTCATCGTTTCGAGTTTGTTTTGTGTGATTATCGATGATATTTATGCTTTTATCGCTTTGAGATTTTTTGAAGCACTTGGGGGTTGTGCAGGTGTGGTTATCGCAAGGGCTATTATCAATGACTTGTTTGAGATCAAAGAAGCTGCAGGGATTTTTGCTTTGATGATGGTTTTTAGTTCTCTTGCTCCTATGCTTTCGCCAACTTTTGGGGGAATTTTGCTAGAGTATTTTTCATGGCATAGTATTTTTGCGACTTTGTTTGCTTTAGGAATTTTACTTTTTTTGATGATACTTTTTGGTTTAAAAGAGTCCGCACCTCATCTTAAAAACAAAAAATTTTCCCATCATGAAGCGATGAAAAGCTACAAATTTGTTTTAAGCGATAAACGCTTTTTAGTTTATATACTATGTGCTTCTTTTGCTTTGGCGGCGATGTTTGCTTATATCACAGGATCAAGCTTTGTTTTTACGCAGTTTTTTAGCTTAAGTGAGCAAAAATTTGCTTTGCTTTTTGGGGCAAATGCTTTAGGTTTTGTCATCTGTGCAAATATCAATGCGAGATTGGTTTTAAAATACGAAAGCGAAAAAATTTTGGCAAAAGCTTTGATGATAATGTTTATATCGACCGTGATTTTACTTGTAAATGCCTTTTTTCATCCAAATTTCCTGCTTTTTGAACTTAGTATTTTTACAAGTATCGCTATGCTTGGTTTCATCACACCTAATACCACGACTTTAGCCATGGCAAGGTTTAAAGAACATAGCGGAACTGCTTCTGCGGTGCTTGGAACGGTGCAATTTGGTTTTGCAGGTTTTATCTCCTTCGTGGTTGGGGCTATTAACGCAAATACGCCGATAATCCTTGCTTTTGTAATGTGTGCTTGCGTATTGGTTGCAAATATGATATATTTTCTAATCAAAATAAAGGAGAAAAAATGAAAACAAATAATATCTTTATGGCTTTAGCCATAGTTTTAGCAAGTTTGATTCTAGCTTTTGGATTTAACAAGGCTTTAAGCGATTTTAAAACACTTGAAAGAAGTGTAAGCGTAAAGGGTTTAAGCCAAAAAGAAGTCGAAGCGGATACTTTGATACTTCCTATAAAATTCACAAGATCAAATAACAATCTTACAAATTTATACGAAGAACTAGAGCAAGATAAAGAAAATATCATCAAATTTTTAGAAAAACAAGGCATAAAAGAAGATGAGATCAGCTACAACTCGCCAAATATCATAGATCGTTTAAGCGATCCTTATAGCAACGACACTCAAGCTGCATACCGATACATAGGCACTGCGAATTTACTCATCTATACTCAAAATGTAAAGCTTGGAAAAAGCATACTAGAAAACATTTCAAGTCTTGCAAAATTTGGTATAGTAACAAAAATCGATGATTATGATATAGAATACCTTTACACCAAGCTAAATGATATAAAACCACAAATGATAGAAGAAGCAACGCTCAATGCTAGAAATGCAGCGATAAAATTCGCACAAGACTCAAACAGCCATCTAGGCAAGATAAAAAAGGCTTCTCAAGGACAATTTAGCATTAGCAACAGAGATAAAAACACCCCTTATATCAAAACCATAAGAGTGGTTTCTACTATAGAATACTACTTAAAAGACTGATGATAAAATTTCAAGCTAAGCTTTAAGGCTTAGCTTGGCACTATGGAATTTTTTCGTGCGGTCTTTTGGAGTGAGAAAAGAACTAAAGCTAAAAGTATGGTATATAGTATGTTTAGCACTATTAAGCTTGGATAATTAAAAAATTTATCAGATTCGTTTGCGATTTTTCCTATTAAAGGGTGAATTACATTAGGTTGTTTTATGAGCATTATAATAAATACTATATATGAAAAGATAAGCACCACATATCTACCAAAAAACAAAGATTTGGTATAAACTAAACAAATATATAAACTAACAAACAAAGTATTTATAAGTAATGAATATCCAAAGTCTTTACCTAAATTTAAAAAAAATCCAGATAATGAAAATAACACATAAAAAACACAAGGGATAAAGGATGCAAACAATAAGCTTTTAATCAAATTCAAAAAATCACCAATGATATATATAAAATTTATGTTTTGTTTTTTTGAAACATTGTTTTTCTTTTCATATGAATCTAATTTACAAACAAAAAAACCACATCCAAAAACTACAAAAATAGTGCTTATGATATCAAAATAAAGCCTAAATTTATCAAAAAATCCAAATAAAGTTAAAATCGCTCTTGTATCTTCTAGTTTATCATCGTGAAGCCAAGTAAAACCAAAAACAAACAAAGCATACAAAGCAATTAATAATATAAGATTATTAAAAACCTTTAAAAAGTCTGTATGATGATCACAAAGCTTTCTATAAAATCCTAAAAGTAAAAAATCCATAAAATCCCGAATTCTCGAAACATTTTTTTCTAAATCTGTCGTATTTTTTACATTCTCACCCCTTTTATCCCAATTTTGTTTTAGCTCTATCTCTTTACAATAAAGCTCGTATTTATGAAAATTTGAAGCGTCTAAAAGATTATTATCTTTTATCAAGGCATTTTTAAAAGTCCTAAAAGAATCTCTAAAATCATTTGCAAATTTATCTAAAGATTTTTTGTTTTCTATATTTTTATTAAAATCTTCATATTCTTGTTTGATTCTCTCTTGTAAATCATCAAAAGTAAAATTTAGATTCGCATTTACAGCATTTAAATTTCCTCTGAAAATCGCTTGAGAAAAATTTGGAGTTTTATTAAATCTCACCCCATAAAAACTAGCTGTTTTTTCAAATTCACAAGTGTGAAAATTAGCGTAATTTTTAAAAATAGAATTATTGAAATAAACATTATCGTTAAATTTCCCTTTGATGGTAACCCTATCTTCAAATACACAATTATCCATTTGAAAAATATCTAAGCATTCTTGAAAATGTAAATAAATTTCTTTTTTAAAATTACAATTTAAAAAAGAAAGTTTTTTGATTTGTTCTATGGGTGTTTTCTTATCTATTTTATAATCAAATATACAATGATTAAATATTAAAGGATAGGTTTTAAACAAATACAATAAATCATCATAAGAGCATTGTATTATTCTTTGCTCTTCGATAGCAGTTTTATTTTGATTGTGTTCGTAAGGTTCTATTTTAGGAGCAAAATTAATGTAAAATACATTATCGACAAAACAACAAAAATCTAATTTTAAAATTTGTTTTATTTCTTCTTTTCCTAAAGATACATAAACTTTTTGCGGAATACTCGATAATATTTCTTCTAAATTTTTTGGGTATTTAAAATTTCCTTTTATATTTCCAATAATATCTTGTATAATTTTGTTAATTGATTCAGGTTTTAAAAAAGTATCAGCTTTTTTAATTTCTTTTTTAATTTCTTCTTCTATGATTTGTCTTTGTTCTTTTGTTAGTTCTTCCATTATTTCCCTTCTATGATTTTTATATCTTCTTCGGTTAAGTTATAGAGTTTATAAACCAAAGAATTGATTTTATTTTCTAACTCTTGGGTATTTGCGTTTTTGTCTTGTTCTTTGGCTTTTAAAATTTCATCGACTAAATTTATAAGCTCATCGGCTATTTTTTGATTTTAGAATTTATTTTTAGTATAGGAAACTTTTCTACATATTGATTTGATAATAAAAAGCCTTTGTCAGAATACAAATGTCCTATATTTTTAAAATAATAAAATATCAAACTAGAATTTAAAAACCCTAAAAGATACTTGAGTTCATTTTTAGAATTTGCCACCATAAAAGCCATAGAATCTAATAAAATATATTCTTTTTCTAAAATAAAACTTGGCTCTTGTGTTATTCTTTGCCAACCTATCTTTTCCCTTTCAAATTCTTGATAATAATTTGCTCCCCATCTTTGCAAACAATACCATTCATAGCGAATTCCTGTTTCTTCTTTATTTCTTTTAGATAATCTTTCTTTATGAGATAACAAGTGCTTATATAAGCTCGGATATTGTTCTTTTAAATCTTGTTCATTTTCTAGCATTGTCTTTGGTTTTTCAACATTTGGAAAATGCCAAGGTATAAATATCACCCAAAGTCCCGCCCACTCGTAACTATATCTTTTTATATCGCGTCCGCGTAGCATTTTGCGTATGAGTTTGGCGGTGCGTTCTTTTTCGGCTTCATCTTTGCAATTTGCTAAAATTTCATTTCTTTTTTCAGTAGTGATGATAAAGGCTTCATTATAGCCTGTTAAAATTCCACGATATATATTAAGTCCTTGCCATTCTTTAAGTGGAGTTCCTATGCGTTCTATCTTAGCCTTTAAGGCACTAGTATTCTCATCGCTAAAAGTGAAGCTTTCTTTGCTTAAAGAATTTTGCGAAAATTCTGCAAAGTCCTTATATAAGCCAATGTCATAAGCACAAGTTTTTAAAATTTCATTGCTTAGGGCAAGGTATTTGAATTTATTATCTTTGCTTTTTGATTTTTCAAAACAAAGTATGGAAGTATCTACTGTAGCACTATCAAAAACTTTTATGCCGTTTAAATCAGTGTATTCTAAAAACTTAACATTTTTAAGCAAAAATTCACGCAAAGCTTCCCCATATCCTGCACGCGTGTATTTGTTAGAAGTGATATAGCTCAATACCCCTCCCCTATCTTTTAAAACATTAAATCCTAGTTCATAAAAATAAGTATAAATATCGCTCGTGCCTTTATAAACCTTATAATTTTTAGCTAAATGGGGCTTGAGTTCTTTAAGCTCCTCTTGTCTTATATAAGGTGGATTGCCGATGATGAGATCAAAGCCTTTGAAATTTCCATCATCGTCCAAAATTTCAGGGAATTCAAAACGCCATTCAAAAGGATGATTGCTTTCTAGGTTGAAGATATTGTCGTATTCTTTTTTAAGATTTGCAAATTCTTTTGTGGCTTCTTTTTCATCAAAGTCAAAAAGAGTCAAATTCGCACTAACAAAGAATTTCAAATTTTCATCATCTACGGCTAAGAAATTTCCGTATTTTTTAGAGTATTTTTCACATTTATCATTAAAGCTTTTCATTTCTTTTTTAAATTTATCTGCAAAGCAGAAATTTTTAAAAGAAATTTTGAGATTTTTTATCTCTTGGTTGATGTGGCTTTTATCTGTGTAAAAGCCTTCTTTATAGTCTTTTACTATGCGTTTGTATTTGCCCATACGTTCTTTGATGTTAGGATAGTGGTTTAGGCTTTTGCCTGTTTCAAAGTAAGATACTAAAGAATTTCCGCATTTTATGTTTATATCGATGTTTGGCAATGTTTTAAGATCGTGATAATTCTCATCATCAAAGCTTTGATAAAAACTATGTTTTAAAAGCTCTATCCAAAGCCTTAGCTTGGTGATCTCGCATGAGTTAGGGTTGATATCGACTCCAAAAAGGTTGTTTTCTATGATGTCTTTTTTGGTATGAAAAAGTTCTTGCTGGATAAGATGGGCTTTATCTTTAGGCGTACTTGGGCGTTTATACTCTATAAACTCGCCTTTTCTACCTGTGATGAGAATTTCATCGTTTTGCACTTCTAGATAAAATTCTTCATCAAAAAGATTTAGCTCATCATAAATGCTTAACATAACATTTAAAGCAGAAACCAAAAAATGCCCACTTCCCACCGCAGGATCGCAAATTTTTATAGAGTTTAAAAGCTCTTTTTGTGCTTTTTTATCTTCTTTTCTTAAAGATCTTCTTAACTCGCTTATATCTTTAGCATCAAGATCAAATTGAGCGTTGAATTTATCAAGCACAACTTTTGTGATGCTTTCTTTGCACATATAAGAAGTGATAAAGCTTGGCGTGTAAAAACTTCCTTCTTTGTAGCCATTGAGTTTTTCAAACACATTTCCTAAAACACTTGAACTTATGAGTTCTTTTTGGCTTAAAATTTCGCTTTGCTCATCATCACTACCAAAATCAAAGCTATCCAAAAATTCAAACAAGTATTCTAAAAGCCCCACTTGTCCTTTTTTAGCCTTGCATTTATCATCTTTTAGCACGGTGTTTTTATAGTAAAAAAGCTTTAAATCATTGCTTAAGCTTGAAATTTCAAGTGTGTTTTCTATGCTTTGTTTTTCAAACAAAGAAGAATTTAAATAAGGCAGATAAGCAAATTCGCTTTTCTTTCTCGTGCTTTTTTCTTTGGCTAAAACTTCAAAGAAAAGTTCGCTAAGCTTGTCAAAATCAGGGATTTTTTTGAAATTTAAAAATTTCAAATTTTTATCATCATTAAAACGCACCAAATTTGACTCTATAAGCTTTAAAAACAAAATGCGATTAAGCCATAAGATCAAAAGTTTTAAGATGGTTTCAAAATTTTCTTCTTTGAGCTTAGAGTTTATAGCGGTGTAGAAAGTGCCTTGCTCTTCTTTGCTTTCTTCACTTTTTGCGATGATGAGTTTTGAGTTTTGTTTGCTCTCACAAAGCCCTAAGATATATAAAAGCTCTTTGTAAAAAGCGTTGTTGAGTGAATTTGCATCGTTGGGGTTAAACTCACTTAGCAAAAAGTCTCTATGAAAAGTTTTATAAATACTTGCTAGGTTTTTAAAATTTGATTTTTGTTTGTCTTTTAAAAACGTCAAGTCAATCAAAAAGCCTTTTAAGTTTTCTTTGGAATTTTCTATGAGTTTGGCTACTTCTTTATAGAATTCTTCAGTATTGCCTTTGAAAAGTGAATTTGGATTACAAAATTCTTCAAAAAGTTTTTTAAAACTTGGATTTTTATAAAAAAGCTCTTCAAACTCACTAATTTTAAAAATGTAAAATTTATAAAAATCTGTGATGATAATAAATTTTAAGCTAAAACTATACTCTCTATTTCTAAAATAATATAAAATAGTCTCGTGTAAGGCTTTAGAATTTACCTTTGTATGAGTGATAAATTCTTTTGAATTTGGCTTTTTAGCCTCAATAAGAACTTCTAAGTCTTTACTAAACTCATCTTTAGAGATGGATAAGTCAATCTCACTTTTGCCTTTTTGCTTGGTTTTGATGTGGGTTTTGAAATTTAACATGGTTAAAAATGGACTAAGTGCATTAGCTACAAGATAATCTTCATTTTCACTTTGCGAACTTTCAAGTCTTTCTAAATACTGCATTAAAGCCTTGCTAAATATATCAAATTCATTTTGCATGATTTGCTTTTTGCGGTAGTATGGGTTGAAAAAATCTTTTTCATTTAGCAAAGTGAAATGCATTTTTAACCTTTATAAAAAATATTTTGTATTTTATCAAATTTTACTTTTATATAAAATTTTTTAAGAATTTATTAATACCTTTATATGCTTCCTGTATAGGTTTTTTAATAAAAAAATCATTTAAAATTTGAATAAAATCTTTTTTAGAATTTTGATTTTCAATCAACCAATAAATAAAAGCGTATTCTCCTTCTAATTTTTCATTGTTTATTAATTTATCACAATAATAGTGATTTTGATATTTTCTAACATTTTCTTCTTTTACATCTTTAAATAATTTTAAACATTCTTTATATTTTTCATTTTCTATATCTTCTTCATCATCATTTGAAATTTCAAATGTCAAACCAATAATATCATAGTATTTTTTTTTAAAATAAATATATATACATGGATATATGCTTTCATTCTTATAATCAACAGGATAAAATATAAATACACCATGATTAACACGATTTTCTTCTATTTTATTGCCGATAAAAGTTATATCACCTATTTTAATTTCCTTGTGTTCAAAACTATCAAAAAATTCTTCTATTATATATTCGCAGATGTTGCTCCATTTATGCTGAATAATATCTTTAGCTTTTTTATATTTTTCTTCATTTAAATTTTTAAGCTCTGATTTGTTTTTGTTATATCTATATAAAATCATCGCATTTTTTAAATTTTGCATTTTTATAATGTCTTGAAAAATAAATTCCAATACATCATCTCTTTGAGTATACTCATCTGTCATATACCATTGTAAAATACTTTTGTATTGATTTAAAGTAAAAATAATGTTTTGTATATCAAGAATAAATTTTTGATCTTTGGTTGATTTTTCTTCATATATTTTTATACACTCATCAATCCATTCCTTAATCCATATATAATCCATCTTCAAATAATAGCTAACATTATTTTCATTTTTATCTTTAATCAAATTTGTCTTTATTGTAAAATTTCCCAAACTATAATCACTAGGACTAGCACACTCATCTTGATGCAAATATATAGTCAATATGTTTTTATAACAATCTTTTATATTTTTGATATTTTTTCTTACAAAATTAATATAATCTTTCAATTGATTTTTTTGATCTTTTGCATAAATTTTATTTTCTATTATAATATATCTTTTATCACTTAATGTTATTAAAATATCTATCCTTCTATTATCTTTTATGCAGGCTTCTGTTTCTACGCTTTTTATATCTTCTATGTTTAAATTTTCAAATTTCGTATTTACTAAACTCTTGCCAAGTTTTTCTAAAAATACCTTTGCAAAATTTTTTTGATAATGATCCTTATTTATATCAATTAAATAAGCTATAAATTTAGAATGATAATTTTCTTTTGTTTCAATATTCAAAGCATCAAATATATTTATATCACTCAAACCATTATTCACATCTTTTTCAAATTTAATATCTTCTTCAAGCAATCTTTCAATAAATTTTTCCATATATCACTTTCCAAATTTTATACAATCTTACATGTAAATAAATTTTTAATTACAAACTAAAAAAACTGATTATTAATTTTATAGGCAAGTTAAGTAGAATTAACAAGTCCGCAATGAGCTACTTTCCCCCTGCCAGTAAGGCGTAGTATCATCACCCACGATGTGCTTAGCTTCTTGGTTCGGGATGGAGCAAGGCGTTTCCACATCTGTATAATCACGGACATTG